>JBBQFB010000183.1:0-8064 GCA_038321545.1 Gaiellales bacterium | reverse complement strand
GGCGCCCGCGCGGCAGGAGGCGGCGCTGCAGGCCTCTCTCGGCGACCGGCTTCGCGCGAGCGGGGCCGAGGTGGAGGTGGGGGAGCCGGCCGCGGCCGACGTCGACAACCACCCGCTGACGCCCGAGGAGGGCATCGGCTTCGCCGGCCGACCGCAGCTCGCCGCGCGCTTCGCCGGCTCCGGCGGTGGCCGCTCGCTGCTGCTGAACGGACACATCGACGTCGTCACCGCGCGGCTCGAGGATGGCTGGACGCACGATCCCTTCGACGCGCAGGTGGGCGACGGCCGGATCGTCGGCCGCGGCTCGTGCGACATGAAGGGCGGCATCGCGTCGATGGTCGTCGCCGCCGAGGTCCTCTCTCGGATGGGTGGCCTGCGCGGCGACGTCGTGGTCTGCACCAACACCGACGAGGAGTGCGGCGGCTGGGGCGCGCTGGCCTGCGCGCGGCACGGCGTCTCGGCCGACTACGCGATCGTGCCGGAGCCGTCCGGTCTCGAGGTCTGGCCGGCGTGCCGGGGGAGCGCCTACTGCACCGTCACGGTGCCGGGCCGCGCGGGCCACGCGGAGCAGGAGCACGCCCACTTCCGCAGCGGCGGCGCCGTCAACGCGATCGAGAAGGCCAACTACCTGCTGACCGGCGTCGACCGGCTCCGTCTCGACTGGCGGAGCCGCCCCGAGTCCCACCATCCGCTCCTGCCGTCGCCCGACATCGTCTGCACGCGCCTCGTCGCCGACTCGGGCTGGATCGTCACGATCCCCAACCGCGCGACGCTGATGCTGGCGGTGCTCGTGCTGCCCGGCCAGGCCGACCGCACCGGCTGGACGAGCGACGTGCAGCGGGAGGTCGAGGCGTACCTGCGGCGCTGGTGCGACGCCGACCCGTGGCTCGCCGAGCACCCGCCGACATTCGATTGGCACACGGAGGTCAACCCGTCGGAGACGGCGCTCGACACGCCCAGCGTGCGCGCGTTGCTGGGTGCCAACGCGGCGCTCGGGCTTCCGCTCACGCTGGGCGGGCTCGGCTCCTGGTACGACGGCGCGACGTTCGCGCTCGAGGCGAAGACGCCGGCGCTGATGTACGGCCCGAGCCACATCGACTGGGCGCACACGGTGGGCGAGTACGTGCCGATCGACGATCTCGTCCACTGCGCGCAGGGCATCGCCGTCGCCGGCCTCAGGCTCTGCGGCTGATCGTGTCGGCAGTCAGCCTCTTCTTCATCGGCGCCGTGCTGTTCGTGAACGGCCTCAGCCTGCTCGGGAGGGTCGAGCCGAAGGGCGGCGCGCCGGTGAACGCGCTGGTCGGCGCCGTCCTGGTCGGCAACGCTGCGCGGCTCGCCCTGCCGGCCGGCGCCGGCGAGGCCGCACTGACGGCCGCGGCCGGCTTCCTGTTGTTCGCCATCACCTACCTGTGGGTGGCGCTGAACGCCTGGACGGGTCACGACGCCAAGGGGCTCGGCTGGTACTTCGCCTGGGCCACCGGCGTCTCGGCGTTCCTCGGCGGGATCACGCTCTTCCACCAGCAGGACTGGAAGTTCGCGCTGCTGTGGCTGTTGTGGACGGTCCTGTTCGCGACCTTCTTCGTCGTCATCGCGCTGGAGCGCGGCGACCTCGTGTTCGCGGCCGGCTGGCTCGCGATCATGCAGGCCTTCGTGACCGCCAGCATCCCCGGCGGGCTCGAGCTGATCGGCAAGTGGGACAACGACGTCGCCACCGTCGCGGTCGCGGTCGCCACCGTCGCGGTGATCGGTGCATTCCTCGCGCTGATGCGGCGCCCGGCCGTGGCTGACGCGAGCTAGTCCCCGGCGCCGTCGCCGGCGCGCCCGCCGGTTGGGACGTCGACGAGCGTTCACGGGGCACCTCCGCTAGCGTGCCGGTCGTGAGCCCCGAGGTGAAGCTTTCGAGCGGCGACCGCGTGTTGTTTCCCGATGACGGTGTGACGAAGGGCGACCTGTTCGCGTACTACGACCAGGTCGCGAGCGCGATCGTGCCCCACCTGCAGGACCGCCCGTTCACGATGAAGCGCTGGCGGGAGGGGCTGCCCGGCGGCGCCTTCTTCCAGAAGCAGGCACCCAAGGGCATGCCCGAATGGATTCCGACGCGGCCGTTCCAGACCACCCAGCGCGGCGCGAAGGGCGCGACGCGGATGGTCGACTTCCCGCTCGTCAACTCGCGCGAGGCGCTGCTGTGGATGGTGCAGATGCACTGCATCGACATGAACGCCTGGTACTCGCGCGTCGACCTGCCGGAGCGGCCCGACTACGTGCTCTTCGACCTCGACCCGCCCGAAGAGCCGGACGCGTTCGCGCTTTGCGTCCGGGTCGCCCATCGGCTGCGCACCGCGCTCGACGACCTCGGGCTGGCGTCGTACGTCAAGACCAGCGGCTCCGACGGCATCCACATCGCGGTGCCGATCGTGCGGCGCTCCACGTACGCCGACACCTACCAGTTCGCCGAGCTCCTCGGACGGCGCCTCGAGGCGGAGCATCCGGGCGAGGTGACGACGGAGTGGCTGAAGGAGAAGCGCGAGGGCGTGCTGGTCGACCATCGCCAGAACGGTCACGGCCGCACGATCGCCTCCGTCTACTCGGTTCGTCCGAAGCCGGGCGCGCCGGTGTCGACGCCGCTGCGGTGGGACGAGCTGACCGAGGACGTGCGGCCGCGCGACTTCCCGATGGCGGTCGCGCTGGCGCGACTCGCGGAGCACGGCGACCTGTTCCAGCCGGTGCTGCACGCCGATCAGGCCCTCGGCCCGGCGCTGGCCGCGCTGCGCTGAGGACGGAGAACGCCCCGACCTCCGCGAGGCAGATCGGGGCGTTTCACGTTTGCACGGCCGGGCCGTGATGAGCTTGCTCACTCAGGCGGGGGAATTCGTCCCGCCTTCCGGAACGAGCCGGCGGGTGCCGGTTGCGCGCCGCGCGCGGGTGGCCGCCTTGGCGGCGACGCCGACCCGGCTCTGGGTGCGAACGGTTGCTCGGTAGTCCATGGGGTGGTTCCTTCTGGTCGGTGGTGGGTCGGAGAGGTGTCGGCTGCCGCGCCGGCGGCCGACACGTCCGTTTCAGGCGGCAGCGGGCTCGAGCGAGCGCTCCATCGCGACGATGCCGGCCAGGTCGGAGAAGCCGTCCTTCGTGGTCTCCTCGAAACCGAGGCGGCGGCACAGCTCGTACGGGCCGGACGCCTTGGCCGGCCACGTCTCGACGTACAGCGACTGGTAGCCGAGGTTCCGGGCGACCGACAGCAGCTCGACGGCGAGCTGTCGGCCGACGCCGAGGCCGCGCGCCGAGCGGCGCACGTAGAGCCGCTTGCCCTCGGCCCGGCGGCCGTCGATCCGGTGGAGGCCGACGACGCCGACCGGCTCGTTGGCGACGCGGGCGAGCAGCAGCGTGCCGTGCGGCGGGCCATAGAAGTCGGACAGGCGGGTGTACTCGGTCCGCGACGACGGCTGCACCTCGGCCAGCTCGCGGCCGATCAGGCTCTCGGCCCAGGCGCGCTGCTCTCCGAGCAGCAGCCCCGCCTGCGCGAGGTCGAGGGGGGTTGCGACGCGGACGATCTCGATCTCGCCGAGCGGCAGGAAGCCGCGGGTGCGCAAGGGGTGGCTGGGGGTGAAGACGGGCATGAAGGGGTCCTTCTGCGGGTGGGGGTGGATCTCGTGACGACCAGTGTGCAAGCCGGCGACGGCGAGCACACCGTGGACACCCCCCTGACATTTCAGTCGTGTCGCGCCCCCTCCGACCCACGGTGCGGCTACCCGTACCCGCGTGACACCTGCAGGCCGCACCGATGACGGGCACGACCGCGATCAAGCTCCTCCCAGTGGCCGTGGCCAGCCGCAGCCCTCTCTCCCCCCGTGTGCGCGGAGCCTTCTCTGGTGTGACCACCGGAGGGGCACGCCTCGCCGACGTTCTGGAACGTGACGCTGAGCTCGGCCACATCCAGGCTGCGCTGTCTCGCGCGCGAACGGGTCACGGAACGCTGCTCGTGCTGGAGGGCGCCGCCGGCATCGGCAAGTCGTCGCTGATCGGGGCCGCCGCCGGGCGAGCGCGCGCCGCCGGCGTCCGCGTGCTGCGAGCCCGCGGCGGCGAGCTGGAGCGCGACTTCGCGTTCGGCGTCGCCCGGCAGCTGCTCGAGCCGGCCCTCGCGGCGACACCCGCCAGCCGCCGCGCCGACCTGTTTCAAGGCCCCGCCGGCGTCGCCGCGCGCATGCTCGGCCTCCCCGGCGCCGAGCCGGATGCCGACGGTGATTGCCCCGACGCGTCGTTCGCCGTGCTCCACGGGCTCTACTGGCTGTGCGCCAACCTGGCCGGCCCGGCGCCGCTGATGATCACCGTCGACGACGCCCACTGGGCCGATCCGGCGTCGCTGCGGTTCCTCGCCTTCCTGCTGCCTCGCCTCGAGGAGCTGTCGCTCGCCATCGTGGTGGCTGCCCGGCCCGCCCCGGAGCCGGTGCCCGGCGGCGCGCTCGGCGCGTTGCTCGCCGATCCGGCCGCGCAGGTCGTGCGTCCGTCACCGCTGTCCGAGGTCGCGGTCGCCTCGCTGATCGAGGCCGAGACCGGGCGCGTGCCGGCACCGGCGTTCGTGCGCTCCTGCCATCGCGCGACCGGTGGGCTGCCGTTCCTCGTGCGCGAGCTGGTGTGCGCGATCGGCGAGGAGGATGCCGACACCAGCGCCGCTGCGGCCGACGACGTCGACGAGCTGGCCCGGACGGTCGGCCGTCCGATCCTGCAGCGGCTCGGTCGCCTGCCCTCGTCCGCCCTCCGGCTGGCGACCGCCGTCGCGGTGCTCGAGACGGCCGAGCTGCGCCAGGCCGCCGACCTGGCCGGCATCGACGCTGCGACCGCCTCGAAGGCCGTCGACCTCCTCGTCGGCGCCGGCGTGCTGGAGCCCCGCAGCGTGCTGTCGTTCATCCACCCGATAGTGCGTTCGGCCGTGCTCGAGGAGACCACGCACAACGAGTGCCTGCGCGCCCACCGCCGCGCGGCGGAGCTGCTCGCCGAGCGGGAGGGCAACCAGGAGCGCGTCGCCGAGCACCTGCTCGTCACGGAGCCGGCAGGCGACCCGTGGGCCGTCGAGCGCCTGACCGACGCGGCGCGGATGGCAGCCCGGCGCGGCGCACCCGAGTCGGCCGCCACCTACCTCCGCCGGAGCCTCGCCGAGCCGCCCCCGGCCGAGAGCCGTGCGCAGATCCTGTTCGAGCTCGGCGTCGCCGAGGCCGCTGCCGGCCAGCCGGAGGGCGAGGCGCGTCTGCGCGAGGCGCTCGCCGCGGCGGGTGACGACGGCGCGCGGCTGGGTGCGGCGCTGGTGCTCGCGCACGTGCTCACGCGTACCGACGAGATGGGCACGGCCGTCGACGTGGCCGATCTGGCGGCAGCCCGGCTGACCGATGCCGAGGGGCCCGCCGGCGTGCTGCTCGAGTCGCTCGCCATGAGCGCGGGCATGCTCGACGCGACGACCGCGCCTGCTATCGCTCCGCGCCTGGCGACGATGCGCCGCGCGGCCGACGATCCAGCGGCGCCGCGCGAGGTGCTCGGGGTCGCGTCGGTCGTCGCGCTCCACCGCAACGAGCCGGCCGCGACCGTGGCCGCGCTGGCGCAACGCACGCTCGCCTCGGGACCGCGGATGGTGCCGCGGCCAACCGACCTGCCGTGGTTTGCGCAGGCCACGATCGCGCTGGTGTGGAGCGACGCGCACGAGCAGGCGCAGGTCGCGCTCGACGCCGGCGTGGCCGAGAGCCGCTGCACGGGCGATCCGGTGCTGTTCGCGACCAGCCTGGCGCAGCGTGCCTGGCTGTTGCTGCGGCGCGGCGACCTGCAGGGCGCCGAGGGCGACGCGCGCTCGGTGCTCGAGGCCCGCGGCCTCGCGGCGCCCGTCTTCTACCGCAAGGTGGCGACGGCGCTGCTGGTCAACACGTTCATCGACCAGGGCGAGCTGGAGCAGGCTGACTCGGTGATCGCGGCCTTCGGTGTGGACGAGTCGCGGCGTACCCACGCGGCCGCGGTGCTGCGCCTCGCGCGCGGTCGTCTGCGCCTCGCGCAGCGTCGGCCCGCCGAGGCCCTTGCCGACATCCTCGCGGCGGGCGACATCGTCGTCAGCACCGGCTCGATCTCGCCCGGCTACCTCGCGTGGCGCTCCTCGGCCGCGCTCGCATACCTCACGCTCGGGGACCGCGCAGCGGCCCGGCGGATCGCGAGCGAGGAGGTCGCGCTGGCCCGCGCCTTCGGCGGCGACCGCACGCTGGGCGTCGCGCTCCGGACGGCCGGCACGGTCACGGGCGGTGGGGACGGCGAGGCGTTGCTGCGCGAGAGCGTCGACTGCTTTGAGCGCGCAGGCGTGGCGCTCGAGCGGGCCCGCACGCTCGCGGAGCTCGGTGCGCTGCTGCGCCGCAGCAACCGTCGCCGCGAGGCGCGCACGCTGCTCGTCGACGTGCTCGATACCGCGCACCGCGCCGGTGCTGCGCCGCTTGCGGCGCACGCCGAAGCCGAGCTGCGAGCCTCCGGCGCGCGGCCCCGTCGGGCGGTGCTGACCGGCGTTGCCGCCCTGACGGCCAGCGAGCGCCGTGTGGCCGAGCTCGCCGCCGAGGGCCTCACGAACCGCGAGATCGCCCAGGCGCTGTTCGTCACCATGCGCACCGTCGAAGGTCACCTGACGCAGGTCTTCGCGAAGCTCGGCGTGCGTTCCCGCAGAGACCTCCCCACCGCGCTCGGCGCGGTGCCCTGACCTTCCCGCGTTGGGCTGCTCGGCCCGCGCGACGAAACTGGTGCAGAACCGACACGGAGCGGTTGGAATGGTGCGTCGTCCACCGTCTACGCTTGACGCGAATCCGACGAACGGTGGCGCGAGATGGACCTCGAACTCACCCGCAGCAGTGACGACCGGCGCCTCTACACGCTCGCTGACGTCGGCACGCTGCGCGTCGGCGGCTTCCTGGCCCGGACGGCGACCGCCCGGGCCGGATCCCGCACGTGGGAGTTTGCCGGGCGGGGGTTCTGGCGGCGCGCCGTCGACGCCACCGATGACGCGGGGGCCACTGCCGGCACGTTCCAGCCGCACGCCCTCCGCCGCGGCGGCACCCTGACGTGGGGCGATCGCGAGTACACCCTCCGGCCGGCCAGCAGCTGGCGTGAGCGGTACGCGCTGGCCGCCGGCGACCGCGAGCTTGCGCTCCTGGACGGCAAGGGGTGGGGCAAGCGCCCCGTGCGCGTGACCCTCGACGATGCGGCGATCACGCCGGGTCTGCTGCTGTTCGCGACCTTCGTCGTGCGCGGCCTGGCCGAGGACGGGGGCTCCGCCGGCGCCGGTGCCGCCTCCGTCGCCGCGACCGGCGGCGGCTGCTGAACGGTGCAGCGGCCGGAACTTCGTAGGGTTCGCGCGACCGCTGTCGATTCTGTCGCTCGCCGTTTGTCGTAGTGACGACCACCGACAAGGAGGGCGCGTTGAAGTACCTGTTGTTCATCCACCAGGGCACGACCCCAACACCGCGGTCGCCCGAAGCCTGGGGCAAGCTGTCTCAGGACGAGCAGAACGAGATCTACGCCGCGTACGGCGCCATCAATGCCACGCCCGGCGTCACCTCCGGCCTGGCACTCGCAGCGCCGGAGACGGCCACCACCGTGCGCGTGGAGGACGGGCGGACGCTCGTCACCGACGGCCCGTTCGTCGACACCAAGGAGTCGATCGGTGGCTACCTGATCTTCGAGGCGGACGACCTCGACGCCGCGATCGAGCTGGCCGCGACGATTCCGGCGGCCCGCCTGGGCGGGGCGATCGAGGTGCGCCCGACCGAGCAGTGGTAGGCGACCTCGAGCAGATCTTCCGCGACGAGTGGGGACGCGTCCTCGCTGCCCTGATCGGCTTCCTCGGCGACTTCGACCTCGCCGAGGAAGCCACCCAGGAGGCCTTCGCGATCGCGGCCGGGCGCTGGCCGCGCGACGGCCTGCCCGACAACCCGGGCGCGTGGCTGACGACCACGGCCCGCAACCGCGCCATCAATCGCCTGAACCGCGATCGCACGCTGATCGCGAAGACCCGCCTGCTCGAGCTCCCCGCGGCGGCGGAGGATTCCGTGGATG
>JBBQFB010000182.1:0-8125 GCA_038321545.1 Gaiellales bacterium | reverse complement strand
CCGATCTGGGAGCAGCCGGTCGAGCTCTGGCGGCAGAGCTTCGCCATCCACCTGGACGCGCCATTTCATCTGATCCGACTCCTGTTCAAAGACATGATGGAGGCCCGTCACGGGCGGATCGTGGTCATCTCCTCGACCGCCGCGACCATCGGCGCTCCCGCACAGTCGGCGTACAGCGCGTCGAAGGCGGGCGTCCACGGACTGGTGCGGTCCGTGGCCCAGGACGGCGCCCCTTTCGGCATCACCTGCAACGCGCTCCTGCCGGGCTGGGTCCGCTCGGTCATGTCGGAGGCCGACGCCGTGGCCGAGTCGGGCCGCACCGGCGTGCCGGTCGACCAGATCTGGCGCGACCGCGAAGCCTCCTACGCCGCCGGGCGCACGGTGGACCCGGAGGAGGTCGCGAGCGTGATCGGCTACCTGGTGTCGGACGAGGCGAGCGGCATCTCCGGCGAGGAGGTGCGCGTCGCGCTAGGCGGCGTGTGGTAATCAGGACGCCGCGACGAGCGACACCGAGCTGATGACCAGGACGACGCCCGCCCACTGACGGGCGAGGAGCCGTTCGTGCAACACGGCCGCCGCGAGGATGACCGCGATCGTGGAGTACTGGATCGCGAGCGGGGCCGCGATCGCCACCGGGCCCCGCGCAAAGGCCTCGATGTACGCCGCGAAGCCGGCCGTCTCGAGCGCGAGCGCACCGGCGAGCAACCACCACGGCGGGCGCGGCAGGCGGCGCCCGTCGCGGAGCAGCCACGGCACGAGCACCACCGCGACCGCCAGGCGGTAGGTGAGCACGGTCCAGAACGTGCCGGCGTCCGCTGCGGTGGCCGACAGCAGAATCACGTACACGCCGTACAGCACGGCGGACAGAGCGGCAATGCCGGTCGCGCCACCGCCCGCGACCGGGCCGCGCCCCGCCGCCGCCAGGACGACGCCGACGGCCGCGCCGACGCAGCCGAGCGCCGCCAACGGCGAGAGGTCCTCGCCGAGGACGATCACGCCCAGCACGACCGCGACGGCCGCCTGTGTCGCGATAACCGGTGAGACGACCGACAGCCGGCCGCGCTCGAGCGCCACGAAGTAGAGCCCGGAGGCCAGGACGTTGACGACGTTCGCCGCCAGCGCCGCCCCGAGCGCCCCCGAACCGCCGGGCGGTGCGCCCGACAACAACGCCAGCGGCAGTGCGACCACGATCCCGCCCATTGCGAGCCAGGCCAGCAGGGCCAGTCCGCCGAGGGCCTTGGCGAGCCGCAGGAACAGGAGCTCCATCGCGCCCCAGAGGCCCGCGCAGAGCAGCGCGAAGGAGACCGTCACGGGCGTGCGGTCAGTGGATGCCCTTGTGCTCGCCGCCGTCTACGAGCAGCGTCGCCCCGGTGATCCACGACGCGCGGCGGGAGCAGAGGAACACCACGGCGTCGGCGACCTCCTCCGGGCGCCCCAGGCGGCCGCCCGGTATGCCGAGCAGCGTCGCCTCGTAGTACGCCGGGTCGTCGACGCGCGTCGTCTCCCAGTAGCCGCCGGGCATGTCGATCGCCCCCGGCGCGACCGCGTTCACGCGGATCCCGAGCGGCGCGTTCGCGACCGCGGCGTTCTTCACCCACGCGAGCAGTCCGGCCTTCATCACGCTGTAGGCGTGGTGACGGGTCTCGCCCGTCATGCCGTGCACGGACGAGAAGGCGCAGAGGCTGAAGGGCTCGCGGGGCTGCGTCCGCTTCAGCTCGTCCAGGAAGCGCACGGATGCCATCAGGTCGACGGAGAAGGCCTCGGCGTACTCCTCCTCCGTGCCCGTCTCGCCGTTGCCGGTCGCGACCGGAACGACGACGTCGACCGGCCCGTGGGCAGCGTGCGCTGCGGCCACGACGGCCTGGACGCCGGCGAGCGTCGAGACGTCCCCCTGCAGCGGTGCGACCTCGGTCGGATGACGCGCGCACGCCGTCACGCGCGCGCCCTCCGCGGCGAACGCGCCGACGACGGCCGCGCCGATACCACGGCTGGCTCCGGCGACCAGGACGTGCGCGTCGGCGAGACCGAGGTCCATCAGCGCCTGCGGGTGGCCGGCATCAGGTCTCCCGCGGCAGCAGCAGGCAGCTGGCCGGATCGATCCGGAGACTGACGGTCGAACCGACCTCGAGAGGCTGGCCGCCAGCAACCTCCGCCTTCACGGGATCCGCCAGCCCGGGGACGTCAATCCGGTAGGTGAAGCCCGTACCGCGAAAGGCGACGTCGGCGACGGTGCCGAGCAGCCGACCCTCCGCCCCGGGCGCGACGCCGACGACCTCGGGTCGCAGCACGAGCCACACGGGGCCCGAGAGCGCCCCGTCGATCGAGAGGCGCGCCTCGCCCACCTGCACAGCGCCGTCGACGGCATCGCCAGCGATCACGTTGGCGTCGCCGACGAACCGCGCAGCGAAGGGCGTGGCCGGACGCCGGTAGATGTCGTGCGGCGTCCCGACCTGGATCAGCCGGCCCGCATCGAACACGGCGATGCGGTCCGACAGCGCCAGCGCCTCGCGCTGGTCGTGCGTCACGTAGACGAACGTCGCGCCGGTCTCGCGATGGACCCGCCGCAGCTCGACCTCCATCTCCAACCGGATCTTCAGGTCGAGGGCGGAGAGCGGCTCGTCGAGGAGCAGCACCTGGGGCCGGTTGACCAGTGCGCGGGCGAGCGCGACACGCTGCATCTGGCCACCGGACAGCTCGTGCGCGCGGCGACCTCCGTACCCGTCCAGCCGCACCAGTGCGAGCGCCTCCTGTACCCGCTGCGCCTGCTCTGCCCGTGAGACGCGGGCGATGCGGAGCCCGAACGCGACGTTGCCTGCCACGTCGAGGTGCGGGAACAGCGTCGGCCGCTGGAAGACCATGTTGACGGGCCGCTTGTGCGGCGGCACGCCGGTGACGTTGACGCCCCCGAGCAGCACGCTGCCGGCGTTCGGGCGGATGAACCCGGCGATGGCCCGCAGCAGGGTGGTCTTGCCGCAGCCCGACGGGCCGAGCAGCGTCAGCAGCTCGCCGTCAGCGATGTCGAGCGAGACATCGTCGAGCGCCGTCACCGGGCCGTACCGTTGCGTGACGCCCTGCACCTCGACACGAGCCGTCCCACTCATACGAGCACCCCCGGCGTTGCGGCCTCACGCGTGCGCTGGCGCTGGCGTTCGGAGCGCATGGTGAAGAAGAACGCCACGATCCAGAGGAGCATCGTGATCGCCATCAACAACGTCGAGACGACGTTGATGCTCGGGTCGACCGTGCGCCGAAGGCTCGACCAGATGAACATCGGCAACGTGGACTGCGGCCCGATCACGAAGAAGGTGATGATGAACTCGTCGAACGACAAGGCGAAGGCGAGCGACGTGGCGCCGGCGAGCAATGGCCAGATCTGCGGCATCGTCACGCGCCAGAACACCAACCACGCGTTCGCCCCGAGGTCCTGGGCCGACTCCTCGAGCGCGATGTCGAGACGATCAAGCGCCGCACCCGCGATCAGCAGGTAGTACGGGAAGACGTAGACCAGGTGCGCGACGGTGACCGTCGTCAGGCTGGCCTGGACGTCCCACTTCGTGAACCACGACAAAAGGCCGATGCCGATGAACAGGCCGGGAACGGTCAGCGGCAGGAAGAACAGGAACGCCAGCGGCGGTCGCAGCCGGCTCGGCACCCGCGTCAACCCGTAGGCCGCGGCCGTTCCAACCAGCAGCGTTATCACGCTCGACGCCGTCGCCACGATGACGCTGGCCTTGAACGCGTCGCGGAACTCCTGCGAGTCGAGCACCTCGCGGTACCAGCGGGTCGAGAAGCCCTCGAACGGGAACGAGAGGTTGCCCGTCGAGTGGAACGAGAACAGCACCACGATCGCCAGCGGGGCGTACAGGAACACCAGCGCGACCAGGACGACGAAGCCGGTGACGGGACTACGCTGGCGCTCCGACCTCATGTCACGAACCGGACCTTGCGGACGCCGAGCAGGCGCAGGGCGAGCATGACGAGTGCGTACAGCAGCACGAACGCCGCGAGCATCGACAGCGCCAGCGCCGACCCGACGGGCCAGTCGCCGGTCGACACGAAGTTCTCCTTCACGCGGACGCCGAGCATGATGCCGTTCTTGCCTCCGAGGAACTCGGGCGTCACGTAGTCCGACGCGGACAGCACGAACACGAACACGAACGCCGACGCGGCGGGGGCGGCGACGAGCGGCAGGATCACTCGCGTCCAGCGCCGCATCGCACCCGCCCCCAGATCTTGCGCCGCCTCGAGCAGCCCGGAGCCGATCGGCCCGAACGCCGCGTACAGCACGAGCACGGTGTACGGCAGGAAGATGTGGACGAGCGCGATGGTGACGGCGAACCGGCTGTAGAGCAGGAACTCGAGCGGGTTGTCGATCAGGCCGAGGCTCTGGAGGCCGGTGTTGAGCACGCCGCGGCGGCCGAGGATCGTCCGCCACGCGTAGATGCGCACGAGGTAGGAGGCGAACAGCGTGCCGGTGATCAGAAACAAGACCGGCACCTGCCAGCGCCCGGCTGCGAACCGCAGCCAGTAGGCGATCGGCAGCGACAGCCCGACGGTGAAGGCGGCGGCGAGGAATCCGGTCCAGAACGAGTTCCGGGCCAGCGTGCGGTTCACCTCGGAACCCAGCACCGTGTGGTAAGCGTCCGTCGTGAACGGCTGGGAGACGTCGAACAGCCCCGACGTCATGAACGAGTAGACGGCGAAGGTGGCGAACGGCGCGATGAAGAACAGGAGCAGGCCAATCACGGCCGGGAGCGTCAGCGCAACCGGACCGATCGACATCCGCCTTGGGAGCTCCCGCTCACCGTCCAGAGCTCCCATCGCCTCAGTACCCGCGACCGGCCTCGATCGTGTCGGGCGACACGGTCGGCGGAGCGTCACGGCGCGGCGTTCCCTGGAACACGCGTGTCTGGAAGCTGTTCGCCATCCGGTCCCCCTCCCTCGCCATCGTGGCCAGCGATCCTACCCGGCGTTCCACACTGATTGCAAGCGCTTCACGATGTGAGCTTTGACCTCGATCCGTGAACGTTGTACCGTCGCGATCCACCGTGGCCACGACCCGCCAGCCGACACGCATCCGGTCCGTCTCGAAGGCGATGGCCGTGCTCTCGTACATCGCCGCCCAGGAGACTCCGCGTCCCGCCCGGCACGTCGGGGACGCGCTCGGTCTGCCGATCGCGACCACCTATCACCTGCTCGACACGCTGGTCGACGAGGGCATGCTGTCGAAGGACGAGCGACGCCTCTATGGACTCGACCCCCGCGTTGGTGCGCTCGCCGATGCCTATCACCGGCAGACGGCGCCACCACCGCGTCTGCTCGCCGGTCTCCGGCCGTCGCGGATGAGACCGGCGAGACGGCGTACCTGTCGTCGCGGCGCTGCGACGAGGTCGTGTTGATCCAGGCGGTCGAGGGACGCCGTCACGTCCGCGTCGCCGGGCTGCACACCGGCTACGGCGCCAACCTGCACGCACGGGCTTCGGGCAAGGTGCTGATGGCGTTCGCGACGCCCGACCTGTTCGAGCGCTACGTCGCGCGCCAGCCGCTCACTGCCCTGACGCCGAACACGATCACCGACCCCGACACCCTGCTGACCGAGCTCGACCGCATCCGCGAGCGCGGTTACGGCCTCGACGAGGAGGAGTTCGCGCTCGGTGTGACGTGCGTCGCCGCACCCATCTTCGACGGCGGGACGGCGATCGCGGCGCTCACCGTCGCGGCTCCCACCGGCCGGTTCGCCGAGGCGACGGAGATGCTCGTCGCCGCGGTCCGCCGGGCCGCGGCGGCGGCCGGGAGTCGCACATGACCGAGCCCGTCGCGCTGCACCGGCGGATGCTCGAGATCCGGGCGTTCGAGGACGAGTGCCAACGGTTGTTCAC
Organism: Gaiellales bacterium; assembly: GCA_038321545.1. GTDB lineage: Bacteria > Actinomycetota > Thermoleophilia > Gaiellales > F1-60-MAGs149 > VFJZ01. Next base: position 2,246 of record JBBQFB010000182.1, on the reverse strand, counting down.
CCTCAATCTGGTGCGGGGATCGACGCACCTCTATCAGGGCCAGGAGGCGGTCGCCGTGGGCGCCTGCGAGGCGCTCGACCCCGGCGACGGGATGGTCTGCACGTACCGCGGACACGTCGCGGTGCTGGCCCGCGGTGCGCCGCTTGACCGGGCAATGGCCGAGATCCTCGGCAAGGCCGGCGGCCTCTGCGGCGGCAAAGGCGGCTCGATGCACCTCACTGACGCCGGGGTCGGCGCGCTGGGTTCGTTCGCAACCGTAGGGGCGCAGCTCCCGTTCGCGCTGGGCATCGCGATGACAGCGCAGGTGCGGGAGACGGGAGCGATCGCCCTGGCCTTCACGGGCGACGGATCGACGAACATCGGTGCCTTTCACGAGGCCATGAACATGGCCGCAGTCTGGCGGCTGCCGCTCGTGGTCGTGATCGAGAACAACCTCTACGGCGAGTACTCGCCGCTCGCGACGACCACGGCCATCACCCGACTCGCCGACCGGGCTACGAGCTATGGCATCCCCGGCGTGCAGGTCGACGGCAACGACCTCTACGCCGTCCGCGACGTCGTCGCCGAGGCGGCCGGTCGGGCCCGCGCGGGCGACGGCCCGACGCTGATCGAGGCGCTCACCTATCGCCACAAGGGCCACTCCCGAACCGACCCGGCGACGTACCGCCCCGAAGGCGAGCTGGAGCGCTGGCTGCAACACGATCCGATCGACCTCTTCGCCCGCGTCCTCGACGAGACCGGCGCCCTCGATGCGTCCGGCTGCGACCAGCTGCGAAGCACGGTGCGCACCGAGGTGCGCACCATGGTCGAGGACGTCATGACGTGGCCCGACCCTGTCCCCGAGGCGCGCATGGAGCACGTGTGGGCGAGCAGCTGACCTACCGCGAGGCGATCATCCGCGCACTCGCCGACGAGCTCGACGCGGACGTCGACGTCGTCCTATTCGGTGAGGACATCGGTGCTGCCGGGGGCGTCTTCAAGACCACTGTCGGCCTGCAGGAGCGGTTCGGTACCGTGCGTGTACGTGATACGCCGATCGCCGAGCAGGCCATCGTCGGATGCGCCATCGGAGCCGCCGCAACGGGGCTGCGGCCCGTTGCCGAGATCATGTTCGCCGACTTCGCGGCCGTGTGCTTCGACCAGATCGCGAACCAGGCCGCGAAGCTCCGCTACATGACCGGCGGCCAGCTGCACGCGCCGATGACGATCCGGATGGCCAATGGCGGCGGCGTCGGGTTCGCCGCCCAGCACTCGCAGACCGCGGAGGGCTGGTTCCTGAACGTGCCGGGATTGAAGCTCGCGGTGCCGGCGACGGCGGCCGATGCGTACGGCCTGCTGCGGGCGGCGATCCGCGACAACGATCCGGTGATCGTGCTCGAGCACAAGGGTCTGATGGGCGGCCGCGGCGACGTGGACACCAGCCGGCCCGCCCGACTCGGGGAGGCGGAGGTGGTGCGGCCCGGCCGCGACATGACCGTCGTCGCGACGCAGCTGATGCGACACCGCGCGGTCGAGGCGGCCGAGCTGCTGGCGGCCGAGGGCATCGAGGTCGAGGTGATCGACCCGCGGACGCTGATCCCCCTCGACCTCGCCACCATCGTCGAGAGTGTCGTACGAACCGGGCGACTGGCATGCGTGCAGGAATGTCCGGCCGGCGGCTCGTGGGGCGCGACGGTGGCCGCCCTCGTCACGCCAACGGCGTTCACCTCCCTCGACGCCGCGCCGCTGCTGATCTCGGCCGACGACACGCCGATCCCGTACAGCGGCCCGCTCGAGGACGCCTGGGCGCCCTCCGTGGAGCGCATCGCGGCCGAGCTGCGCCGGCTCGCCACGGGCTAGCCACCATGGGGGGCATGTCGATTCCGTGGACGCCCGGCCTTGCACTGCTCTGCCCCGCCTGTGAATGGTCGGGTCCGCCGGATATGCACCCCGCGGGCTGCCCTGCCTGCGGCCACCCGCTGGAGACCACCTACCCGGCCGACGCGAGGTGGCGCATCGCGCTGCCGGCTGGCTCGCTGACCGACCTCGGCCGCACGGTAACGCCGCTCGTAGGTATCCCGGGCGACCCCATCACCCTCCTGAAGCTCGAGTCGCGCAATCCGACCGGCTCGCACAAGGACCGGTTCCACATGATCGCCGCGGCCATCGCCCACGCCGCCGGCGCACCGGGCGTGTTCACCACGTCGACCGGCAACCACGGGGTCTCGTGCGCTGCGCACGCAGCGCGGGAGGGCATCGCGTGCGTG
>JBBQFB010000181.1:0-8160 GCA_038321545.1 Gaiellales bacterium | reverse complement strand
CGGCCGCTCTGGGCGTGAATCGTGCCCGTGTTCACCAGCACGGCGCTCACGCCGACGCTGGTCATCACGAGCTCGTTGCCCGCGCCCTGCACGCCGGTCGAGCGCGCCAGGATCGTGCCGTTGTTCGTCAGCGTGCCGGAGTAGTTGACGGTCGCGTTCGATCCCAGGGCGCCGTTCGGCACGCCTGTCGCGTCCCGCTCCAGCACCAGCTGGCCGTTCGCGTTGATGACCGAGTTGGCGGCAAGGCTCACCTCGGACCCCGTGTTCGTCGTGCTGTCGGCGCGCACGATCAACGTCTGGGTACCCGACGCGCCGCCGAGCGACAGCGAGTGCACCGTCCGCGGAGCGCTGTTGGCCGTGACGGTGTACGTGCCGGCGTTCGCGATGAAGACATCGTCGGCGGAACTCGGTACGTGATCCGCGACGCCGCCGTTCTGCACCCAGTTGCCGATCGTGTTGAAGTCGCCGCTGTTCGCGCTGCCCCACACGAAGGTGTCAGCCGATGCGGTCTGCGCGCCGCCGCCGAGGAGGCCGAGGGCGAGGACGGCGAGGAGAGGGAGACGGCGCGCGCGCGACGTGGCAAAGGGGGGCATCAACCCACCCTACGGGCCATCCGCCGAGCCGAACATACGGAGAATTCCGTAGGCGCCGGTCAGTGCGCGGCGCGGCCGGCGTCGAGCGCGGCCCACGCCGTGCTGACCGCCGCGACCCGGTCGTGCACGCCCAGCCGGGCGTAGATGCCCTCGCTGTGCTTGTGCACCGTGCTCCGACTGAGCCCCAGCTCGGCGGCGATCGCCCGGGTCGACCGGCCGCCCATCATGGCCTGCAGCACCTCGGCCTGACGCGGTGTCAGACCGAGCGCTTCCAGCAGCGCGCGCGAGGCCGGGCGCGTCCGCCGGTCGAACACGACGACGGTCAGGCCGGCGCGCGTGGTCAGCCGCCGGACGGTCACCGGCCCGTCGCCGAGATCGACCTGGGTGGGTGGCACACCATCCTCGCCGCCGGCCTCGCGCAGCGCCGCCGGCAGGCGGGTCGCATCGGGCCCCTCGCCGCGGGCGAGCACGGTCAGCGCCTCGCGCCCGGCGGCCGTCGCGAACTCGACCTGGTCGCGGCCGTCGGCGATCACGATCGCCTCGCCGGTATCGTCGAGGCCGAGCTGCACCGCGTCGATCAGCGCCTGTGCACGCTCGCGCGCCGCGGCGTTCGTCCAGGCCTGGATCAGGTGCGGCCGCGCCAGGTCGAGCACCCGCCGCTGGGCGTCGGTGTAGTTGTCGGGCGACGTCACGGCGAGGCCGATCAGCAGCGTCGGCGGCGCGGGCAGCGTGACCGCCAGCTGGTGGTGGACGCCGAGCGGCACGAACACCTCGCGGTACAGCGCGCTCTCGGCGAACGCGGCGTGGTCGATCACGTCGCTGATCCGGTACGCCCGCGGGTCGCGCGTCTTCAGGTAGCGCTGGATGAGCGGGTTCTCGTGGCCGAGCCGTCCCCACCGCGCGAGCCACTCGGCCCCCGGCTCGGGCGTCACGATCACGACCAGCGGCGAGCCGTCCAGGCCGATCTCGTTGTAGGACGTCCACACCGACGGGATCGCGCGCGGGACGGCGTCCAGCAGCCCGGCCCGGAACGCGTCCAGGTCGTCGGCGTGGTGCACCTCGCCGAGAATCTCGAGCAGGCCCTGGAGCTCGCTCCGGCAGGCCGTCGAGCGTCGGGTCAGACAAGCTCGAAGATGGTCGCGTTCGACTGTCCGCCGCCCTCGCACATCGTCTGCAGGCCGTAGCGGATGCCGTTGTCGCGCATGTGGTGCAGCAGCGTCGTCGCGAGCCGCGCGCCCGACGCGCCGAGCGGATGGCCGAGCGCGATCGCTCCGCCGGACACGTTCATGCGGGCCTCGTCGGCGCCGGTCTCGTGCAGCCAGGCCAGCGGCACCGACGCGAACGCCTCGCTGACCTCGAACGCGCCGATCTCGTCGACGCGCAGGCCGGCGCGCCGCAGCGCCTTGTGCGTGGCCGGAATCGGTGCGGTCAGCATCATGTTCGGGTCGTCGGCGGCCAGCACCGCCGTGTGCACGCGCGCGATCGGCGTCAGCCCGAGCTCTGCGGCGGTGTCCGACCCGCACAGCAGCAGCGCGGCCGCGCCGTCGCTGATCTGCGAGCTGTTGCCGGCATGCAGCACGCCGTCGGGCTTGAACGCCGGCTGCAGCGTCGCGAGCTTCTCGATCGTGCCGCCGCGTCGCACGCCCTCGTCGGTGTCAACGACGCCCGCGTCGGTCTCGACCGGGACGATCTGCGCGCGGAAGCGGCCCTCGTCGATCGCCGCCGCGGCCTTCGCGTGCGACGACAGCGCGAACGCGTCGAGGCGCGCGCGGGAGAGCCCCCAGCGCTCGGCGATCATCTCGGCACCGACGCCCTGGTTCGGCATGCCCGGGCCGTAGCGCGCCGCGTAGCCCGTGCCGATCGGCGAGCCGCCCTCGCCGATCGCCGACCCCATCGGCACCCGCGACATCGACTCCACGCCGCCGGCGACCACCACGTCGTAGTGCCCGGCGACGATGCCCGCGGCCGCGAAGTGGATGGCTTGCTGGGACGAGCCGCACTGCCGGTCGACGGTCGTGCCCGGCACCGACTCCGGCCATCCGGCTGACAGGACCGCCGTCCGCGCGATGTCGAACGTCTGCTCGCCGACCTGGCTGACGCAGCCCCAGATGACGTCGTCGACGAGCACCGGATCGACGCCGGTGCGCGCCGCCAGGGCACGCAGGACGGTCGCGGACAGGTCGGCTGGATGCGTGCCTGCGAGCGCACCGTTCCTCCGCCCCACAGGCGTGCGCACCGCCTCCACGATCACCGCGTCCCGCATGCCGGCTCCCCCTTCGCTCGTCAGGCCGTCACGGAGTCTGCCAGCACCGCTAGGGTTCCCGCGATGCCCGTTGGGAGCGGGCATGTCGACCGACAGGGAGGGGCGCTGTGTCGTACGCGTTCGGGACGCTCGATGAGATGGGCTCCGGCCCGGGATTCCGCAAGGTCCGCCAGGCGCTCGGAGTGGAGGCGTTCGGGGTCAACGCGCTCGTGATGGCGCCGGGCCACGAAGGCTTCATGCACTACCACGACACCCAGGACGAGCTGTACTTCGTGCACTCCGGCACGGCCCGCTTCGAGGCCGGCGGCGAGACGCGCGACCTCGGCCCGGGTGGGTTCCTGCACGCGCCGTCGGCGACGCACCGGAAGGTGTCGAACGCCGGCGACACGGAGTGCGTGGTGCTGATCGTCGGCGCCAAGGGCGGCTATGTCGGCCGCGACGGGCAGCTCGTCGACCAGGCAGACCTCGAACGGCGCACGTCGTTCGGCAGCGGCAACTGAACCACTCGGAGCCCGATGCTCGGCATCACCCTCGGCCTGTTCTCCGCGCTCACGTGGGGCCTGGGCGGGCTCGTCGGTACCAACGCGACGCGCCTGCTGGGGACGAACCGCACGATGGCGTGGAGCACGATCACGGGCTTCATCGTCGTGCTGATTCCCGCGCTCGTGACGGGGCCGCACACGCTGCCGGAGCCGAAGACGCTGCTGTGGCTGGCGTCGGGGGCGGTCGGGTCGATGTTCGGCCTGTGGACGATGATGCTCGCCTACCGGCACGGCGCCCTGTCCGTGGTCGCGCCGATCATCGCCTGCGAGGGCGCCGTGATCGCCGTCATGAGCGTCGTGCTGGGCAACCCGCTCGAGCTCCTGACGGGGCTGATGCTCGTGATCGCGACGATGGGCGCCGCGATCGTCGTGCACGGCACGCGGGGCGGGGAGGGGCCGCGCGAGACGCCGCCGATCGCGATCATCGCCTCGGTCGCGTCGGCCGTGTTCTTCGGCATCGGACTCTATTCGGCAGCCGTCGCCGCTGACGACGTGGGGCCGTTCTTCCCGTCGCTGATCACACGCATCCTCGGCCTCGTCGTGATCACAGCGCCGGTGCTGCTGGTCGCACGCGCCGGCATCGGGAACAAGGTCGGGCTGCGCTGGGCGCTCGCCGGGGGAGCGCTCGACGTGGGCGGGATGCTGTTCTTCGTCGCCGCGGCCCAGGCCGGCGACGTGTCGATCGCCGGCGTGCTGTCGTCGCAGGCGGCGGCGATCTCGACGGTGCTGGGCCTGATCGTCCTGCGCGAACGGATGTCGCGCGGCCAGCGGCTCGGCTTCGCGATGATCATCGTCGCCGTGACCGCCCTGGCCGCCGGAGTCTGATCGTTCACCGGCCCGTTCGCGGTCGGTGCTTGACGTGTGTCCCCGCGCACGGGACGATGACCGCCGTCGTCTACTGGGAGGAACGATGGCGGTCTCGGAAGTAACGGGGGAACCAGGCGAGAAGGGGCTCAAGGGAGGCGCGCTCGGGTTCCTCTCCGGCGTCGTGATCGGCGTCGCCTCGACGGCGCCGGGGTACTCGCTCGCAGCCTCGCTCGGCTTCATCGCCGTGATCGGCGGCATCGGCATCGCGGCGCCGTCGATCATGCTCGTCGCCTTCTTCCCGATGCTGTTCATCGCGTCGGCCTACTACTACCTGAACCGTGCCGACCCCGACTGCGGGACGACGTTCTCGTGGGCCACGAAGGCGCTCGGGCCGTGGATCGGATGGATCGGCGGATGGGGCATCATCATCGCCGACATCATCGTGATGGCGAACCTGTCCGAGATCGCGGGCATCTACACCTTCGAGCTGGTCGGCTACACCAGCTACGGCAAGTGGGAGACGCTCGCCGTCGGCGTCGCGTGGATCGTGATCATGACCTGGATCTGCTACATCGGCATCGAGGTCTCCGCGCGCATCCAGTGGGGCCTGCTCGCCGCCGAGATCGTGACGCTGATGGCGTTCGCGGCGGTCGCGTTCTACAAGGTCTACACGTCGGGCTTCGAGGGCTCGATCAGGCCGTCGCTGTCCTGGCTGAACCCGTTCGAGATAGGCTCGGCGAGCGCGTTCGCCCAGGCCATGATCGTCGCGATCTTCATCTACTGGGGCTGGGACTCGACGGTCGCGGTGAACGAGGAGTCGGAGGACTCGACCGAAGGCCCCGGAAAGGCGGCCATCGTCTCGACGTTCGTCCTGGTCGGTATCTACGTGGTCGTGTCGGCCGCTGCGCAGGCGGTGCACGGCCCCGGCTTCCTCGCGGACGACGCCAACATCGACGACATCCTGAGCGCCCTCGGCGGCGACGTGATGGGCTCGCCGTGGGACAAGCTGCTGATCATCGCGGTGCTGACCTCGGCGTCCGCCTCGACGCAGACCACGATCCTGCCGACCACGCGCACCGTGCTGTCGATGGGTGCCAAGGGTGCGATCCCGTCGTACTGGGCGCGGGTGCACCCGAAATACCTGACGCCGTCCACCTCGACGATCTGGATGGGCATCCTGTCGATCGCCTGGTACGTCGGCCTCAAGATCGTGTCGGAGAACGTGCTCGGCGACGCCATCTCGGGCCTGGGCCTCGCGATCGCGTTCTACTACGCCCTGACCGGCATCGCGTGCCCGGTCTACTACCGGCACCACCTGCGCGGGTTCAAGAAGATCCTGCTGATCGCCGTGTCGCCGCTGATCGGCGCCGCCGTGCTGATCTGGGCGCTGGTCTACTCGCTGACCACGCTCGGAAGAGGCCCGATCGTGATCTTCGCCGGCATGATGGCGCTCGGCGTCGTGCTGATGGTGGCGCAGTTCATGAAGAACCCGGCGTTCTTCCGCCGCAGGACGGAGGTGGCGCCGGACAACATCTTCGAGGTGGCGCCGCCCGCGCCGGCGATGGGCGACTGACGATGGGGTGGCCGGCCCGAGGCGACGCCTCCGGCCGGCTCCCGGTCAGTCTGCGGCCACGCGGCCACGCTTGGCGGCGATCGCCTCGATCATGCCGTTGTACGCCTCCTGGAAGGCTTTCACGCCGTCGCGCTCCAGGCCGGCGGTGACCTCGTCGAGGTTGATGCCCGCCTCGGCCAGCGCCGCCAGCTGGGCGCGCGCCTCGTCGACGTTCTGGTCGAGGGTGCGGGCCGGATGGCCGCCCTCGCGGAACGCGTCGAGCGTGGCGTCCGGCACCGTGTTGACGGTATCGGGACCGATCAGCTCGTCGGCGTAGAGGGTGGCCGGGTAGGCCGCGTTCTTGGTCGACGTCGACGCCCACAGGGCGCGCTGCGGGTTGGCGCCGGCGGCCTTCAGCTTCTCCCAGCGTGGCCCGGCGAACACGACCTGGTAGACGTCGGCATAGGCCACCTTCGCGTTCGCGATCGCGATCTTGCCGGCCAGCGGCGAGCCCTCGGGCAACGCCGCGTCGATCTTCGAATCGATGCGTGACACGAAGAAGCTCGCGACCGAGTCGATGTGGTCGATCGCCTCGCCGGCAGCGACGCGCTGCTCGAGCCCGTCGATGTACGCGTCGGCGATCTCGCGGTAGCGCGCGACGCCGAACAGCAGCGTGACGTTGATGTTGATGCCGTCAGCCGTCAGCTGGCGGAACGCGTCGACGCCGGGGGCCGTGCCGGGCACCTTCACCATCAGGTTCGGACGGTCGATCTGCGCCCACACCTCGCGGGCGCGACGGATCGTCCCCTGCTCGTCGAAGGCGAGGTCGGCCTCCACCTCGATCGAGATGAAGCCATCGCGGCCGCCGGCCGTCTCCCAGACGGGGCGCATCATGTCGCAGGCCCGCGTGATGTCGGCCGCGGCCGCCCGCTCGAAGATCTGCTGCGGCGTCGCGTCGACGGGCGCCGACGTGATGTCGTCGTCGTACAGGTCGGACTTCAGGACCGCGTTGGCGAAGATCGACGGGTTGGACGTGCCGCCCGTCACGTTGTCCTCCGCAATCAGCTTCGCGAGCAGCCCGGAATCGAGCGCCGGACGTGCGACGTTGTCGTACCAGACGCTCTGGCCGAGGTCCCGAAGCGCGTTCCACTTGCTGGTCATCTGCATCTCTCCTCTTCCCCGCGTACAGGCGCGGCGACACTCGGAAGTCTACGTTCCGCCGCCGGGTTTGCCGGTAGCGTTCCCGGCCATGAACCTCGCTGAGTACGCCGCGCTCGACGGTCTCGAGCTGGCAGAGCTCGTCCGCCGCCGGGAGGTCACACCGCAGGAGCTCGCCGCGCTGGTGGCCGACGGAACGGCCCGGGTCAACGACCGGCTGGGAGCCGTGATCGAGCTGTTCGACGACCGGATCGCGGCACCACCGGCCGCGGAGCCGCCGGCCGGGCCGTTCGGCGGCGTGCCGTTTCTGCTGAAGGACCTCTACCACGGCGAGGCGGGACGGGTGTGCGAGAACGGCAGCCGTCTGTCAGAAGGCTGGGTCGTGCCGTCCGACACCGGGCTGATGCGCCGGTTCCGCCAAGCCGGGCTGGTCTCGGTGGGTCGGGCGACCACCTCGGAGTGGGGCATCATGGGCACCACCGAGACCGCGTTCTGCGGCCCGACCTGCTCGCCGTGGTCGCAGGATCACGTCGCCGGCGGCTCGTCCGGCGGCGCCGGCGCGTCGGTCGGAGCCGGCATCGTCCCGGTCGCGCTGGCCTCCGACGGCGGCGGCTCGATCCGGATCCCGGCGGCGTGCTGCGGCGTGGTCGGGCTGAAGCCGTCGCGGGGCCGCATCTCGTTCGGTCCCGACGCCGGCGAGCCGCTGTCCGGCTGGGCGGTGCGGTTCGCGGTCTCGCGCAGCGTGCGCGACTCGGCGGCCCTGCTCGACGCGCTGCAGGGGCCTGAGCCGGGCGACCCGACGCTGCTGCCGGCGCCCGAGCGCACCTATCTCGACGAGTGTTTTCGCGATCCCGGCCACCTCCGGATCGCGTTCTGCACGCAGCCCTGGAACGGCGCGCCGGAGCACTCCGAGCACGCCGCCGCGACCGCGACCACGGCGATGATCCTGGCCGATCTCGGACACGTCGTCGACCGGGCCGCACCGGCCATCGACTGGGAGGCGTTCCTCGACTGCATGGTCGACATGTGGAGCGCCAACACCGCGCACGGCATCGACGTGTTCGCTGCGGCGCTGGGCCGCGAGGCGACCCGCGAGAACCTCGAGCCGGCCACGTACGCGATGTGGCGGTACGGCTCCGAGCTGAGCGGCTCGCAGGTGCTCGCGGCGTTGGACTACACCAACGTCGTGAACCGGCAGCTCGGCTCGTTCTTCGCCGAGTGGGACGTCCTGCTGACGCCGACGCT
>JBBQFB010000180.1:0-8177 GCA_038321545.1 Gaiellales bacterium | reverse complement strand
ACCGCCGAGTTCGCCCACGCGGTCTACCGCTTCGGCCACTCGATGCTGACCGACTCGATCCCGCGGATCAACACCAACGGAACGCACAACGACATCGCGCTGCTGGACGGGTTCCTGAACCAGGCCGCATACAACGACGGCGGCAGCGTGGGCACGCTCACGTCCCAGGAGGCAGCGGGCTCCATCATCATGGGGCTGTCGGACCAGATCGGCCAGGAGCTCGATGAGTTTGTCGTCGAGACACTCCGCAACAACCTGCTGGGCCTGCCGCTCGACCTGCCGACCATCAACATGACCCGGGCCCGCAGCGAGGGCATTCCCTCGCTGAACGAGCTCCGCCGGCAGGTCTTCGCGGCGACGAACGACGGCTCGATGCAGCCCTACGAGAACTGGATCGACTGGGGTCTCGGCCTCAAGCATCCGGAGTCGCTGGTCAACTTCGTGGCCGCCTACGGCCAGCACCCGTCCATCACGGGTGCCACGACCCTCGCCGGCAAGCGCGAGGCTGCGCGCCTGATCGTCGCTCCCGCGATCGGCGATCCGCCGGTCGCGGACGCTGACGACTTCATGGGTGCCACCGGCTCCTGGGCGACCAACGAGACCGGCGTCAACATGATCGACCTCTGGATGGGCGGCCTCGCCGAGCGCACCGACCTCTTCGGCGGTCACCTCGGGGTCACCTTCAACTACGTGTTCGAGCAGCAGCTGACCGACCTGCAGAACGGCGATCGGCTGTACTACCTGGCGCGCACGCCGGGCATGAACCTGCGCACGCAGCTGGAGGGCAACTCGTTCGCCGAGCTCGTCATGCGCAACACGAACGCGCACTCGCTGAAGGCGGATGCCTTCGCAACCGCCGACTGCAAGTTCGAGCTCGGACGGCTGACCTTCTCGGGTACGACCGTCAACGACGATCCGCTCTCCGACTGTGACGAGAGCGCCGTACTGATCCACATGCCGAACGGGACGTACCGCTACCGCGAGATGAACTCGGTCGACCCGCCCGGCATCAACGGCCAGTCCGTCTACAACGGCACGGCCGGCGCCGACCGCATCCACGGCGGAAACGACAACGACACCCTGCTCGGCAACGAGGGCGATGACACCATCGAGGGCGGCGGCGGATCCGACGTCGCGTTCGGCGGCGACGGCGACGACGTCATCACCGATAACGCCGGCGACGACGTGCCGAAGGGCGGGCCGGGTAACGACGCGATCGATGCCGGACCCGGCCTGGACATCATCATGGGCGGCACCGGCAAGGACTTCACCAACGGTGGAGCCAACATCAACGAGACCTTCGCCGGAGCCGGCGATGACTTCGTGATCGCCGGTCAGAGCCTCGACGCCGTGTTCGGCGACTCCGGCGACGACTGGATCGAGGGCGGCGATCAGCCCGACCTCCTGCAGGGCGACTCCGGCAACCTGTTCTTCAAGGACACGGGCACGCCGCCCGGCAACGACGTCCAGATCGGACAGGCCGGCGACGACGACTACGACCACGAGGGCGGCGACGACATCGGTCTCGCCGGCCCCGGCATCGAGAAGATCGCCGGTGGTGCCGGTTACGACTGGCAGATCGGTCTGGGCGAGAACGCTCCCCAGAACATGGACCTCAACCTCTCGCTCGTCGGCCTCGACGCCCTGGTGATCGACGTCCGCGACAAGTTCAACGAGGCCGAGGCCCTGTCCGGCTGGAAGTTCAACGACACGCTCCGTGGTGACGACGTCGCCCCGGCAACCGTCGGTGGCGGCGGCTTCGTCGGGTGCGACGCGCTCGACCAGGACGGCATCGACCGCATCGCAGGTCTGGGTGCGCTCGTCACCTCCTTCCCGTCGCCGCTCGCTCCGATCCTGGCCAACACCTCGGTCGACATCTGCCCGCTCACCGGCCCGAACGTCTGGGGCGAGGGCAACATCCTGCTCGGCGGCTCCGGCAACGACCTGCTCGAGGGTCGTGGAGCCAACGACATCCTCGACGGCGACCGCTACGTGAATGTGCGGCTCAGCATTCACTCGCCCGGCGGCACCGACGAGATCGCCAGCACCGACCTGATGGAGCACGCCGCCGTGACCGGCAGCTTCGGCACCGGCGTCAGCCCGGTCATGACGCTGCAGCAGGCGGTGTTCTCCCGCATCGTCAACCCCGGCGACATCTACATCGTTCGCGAGCTCCTGAACGATGCACTGGCCACGGACGTCGACACCGCGCAGTTCTCGGGCTCGCTCAGCGAGTACGTGATCACGAACAACGGCGACGGCAGCACGACCGTCGATCATCAGGGCGGCGTCGACGGTGTCGACACCCTCTGGAACATCGAGCAGCTGCGGTTCTGTGACGCAGTGGACGCCAACGGCGTCTGCACGGCACCGGTCACGACCGGCATCAGTGGTGCCGCCACCGGCACCCCGACGCTGGCCGTCGCTCCGGTGACGACCGCCGCCGCGCGGCTCAGCTTCGGAACGGTTGCCCTCAACGCCGCTCCGGTCGTGCGGTCGGTCACGGTCACCAACACGGCTAGCGGCACCCTGAACGTCACGGGCGCCACCATCGTCGGCTCGGCCAACTTCACGATCCTGAACAACGGCTGCGCCGGCAACCCGGTCGGTGGTGGCGGCTCGTGCGTCATCCAGGTGGCCTTCACGCCGACGCTCGCACCGGTGCTCGCACCCGTGCGAACCGCTCAGCTCAACCTGGTGACGAACGCCGGCAACAGCAGCGCGTTCTTCACCGGCACGCGTGCAATCGTCGCCGGCAATCTGACGACTGCCACGATCGACACCCCGACGGACTTCGGCACTCGCCGGATCGGCGAGCCGCGGACGCAGACCGTCAAGGTCACGAACGACGGCGCGAACAACCTGACCGTCACGTCGGTCACGACGACCGGGCCGTTCACGGCCACGAACGTCGACTGCACCGCGGTACTGCCGGGCAGGACCTGCCGGCTCAGCGTCACCTTCAACCCGCTCGCGCCGCTCGCTGCCAAGACCGGCTCGGTGCGGATCGACGGCAACCTCTCGGCCACCGCCACACCCGGTGTGCTGACCGGCACCTCGCGTGCCGCGGCCGTCGCCGTCGCTGCACTGCGCATCGTGCAGCCGCCGGCTCCGACCTCGGTTCGCCCGGTCAACGTCAGCCTCCGCGTCTCGACTGCGGCGACCGTCCGGGTGCAGGTGCGCCGTGCAAACGGCAAGCTCGTGTGGTCGAAGGTCACCAAGGTCACGAAGGCCGGCGCGAGCAACACCCGCTGGAACCTGCGTGACTCGAAGGGCCGCAAGGTGAAGAAGGGCACGTACCGCTTCACCATCACGGTCACGGACGCCTCTGGCGCCCAGGTGGTCATCAAGAAGTCGGTGCGCGTCAGGTAGCCCGCGCGCTCGACACCAACGCTCGAATCCTTCGTCCCCCGCGGGCATCGCCCGCGGGGGACGTCGGTCCTCACGGCGAAGTACGCTCCCCGCGTGACCGCCCGGTTGAAGCTTCCCGCCACCGACGGTGTCGAGCCGGTTCCCGACGAGCGGCGCGTGCTCGGTTTCCTCGACCAGGCCACGCTGTGGGCCAACCTCGGCGTCAGCCTCGTCGGCGTCGTGCTCGGCGCCTCGCTCGTGCCGACGCTCCGTCTCGGCACCGCGCTCGCGGTGCTGGTTCTGGGAGGCCTGATCGGCGCCTGTCTGCTGGCTGCGTCGGCCTGGCTGGGTGCAACCACGGCGCTCCCGGCGATGGCGATCATGCGGCGCGCGCTCGGCGTGCGCGGCGCGCGCCTGCCGACGGTGCTGAACGTCCTGCAGAACACGGGGTGGAGCGCCGTCGAGACGTGGACGGTCGCCGAGGCGGCCCACGCGCTGCCGGTGATCGGCGGCGGACCACGCATCCTCTACTACCTGGTTGCCGGGCTGCTCGGGATCGTGCTCGCGGTGACCGGGCCGCTCGGCGTCGTCCGCCGGCTGCTGCGTCGCTACGTCACGCCGCTGCTCGCGATCGCGCTCGCCTACCTGCTGCTCGCGCTGCTGGGCGAGGCCGATCTGGGGATCGCGGCGACCGGCGGCCTGCCGGTCATGGTCGCGCTCGACATCGTGATCGCCTACAACGCGTCGTGGCTGCCGCTGGCCCCGGACTACACGCGCTTCTCCGGCCGGCCCGTGCGTGCGGCGCTGGGTGCGGCGTCCGGCTATTTCGCCGGCACGACGCTCGTGTTCGCGATCGGGTTCCTGATCGGCGCCGTCGGCCCGGTCGCCGATACCAGCGGCGTCGTGACGGCGGTCGGCGCGCTCGCGTTCGGCTCGCTCGCGATCGCCGTCATCGTCGCTGACGAGAGCGAGAAGACCTTCGCCAACGTCTACTCGACCGCCGTCTCGATCCAGAACCTCGCACCGCGTGCCCCGCAGCGGCCGCTGATCGTGGTGGTCGGCGTGGTCGCGACGGTGATCGCCTACCAGCTGTCGATCAGCCGCTTCTACGACTTCCTGCTGCTGCTCGGCGCCGTCTTCGTGCCGCTGTTCGGTGCCGTGATCGCCGATCACCTGCGCCCGCGGCGCCCGGCGCTGACGGCGATCGCATGGGCCGCCGGGTTCGTCACGTACCAGTGGTTGTCGCCGACCAGCGTCGACTTCTTCCACTCTGCCGAGCGGTCCGTCGCCGACCTCCTCGGCGTGTCGCTGCCGCTGGGTGGCGGCTCGTGGGGCGCGTCGCTGCCGGCGTTCGCGGTCGCGTTCGGTCTGCGCCTCCTGCCGTGGCCGGTGCGAGCCCGGCGGGCGGAACCCATCCCTGCTGCCTGAACGGAGCGGGGCCCCGAGTCGAGTGACTCGAGGCCCCGCGTCGTACCGTTGCTCGGGTCATCCGACCCGATCGTGCTGCGTTACGGGAGTGCCCTCACGTTCCCCGTCAGCGCCGAGAACGCGCCGTTCCCGGTCGCGTTGACCGCCCTGACCTGGAACCGGTAGTTCGCACCGGCAACGATCAGGACGCTGGCCGGAACGGTCACCGTCAGCGTCGTGCCGTTCGCCGTCGGCGTCAGGCTGAGCTGGAGTCCGGTGAGGAGGGCGCTCACCTCACGCACCTCGTACCGCGTGAACGGTGCACCGATCGTGGACGCCGTCCACGAGACGGTGAACCGCCGGCCGGTGAGGGCCGTCGCCGTGACGCCGGTGGGCGCGTTCGGCAGCGCTGCTGCCACGACCCCGGTGCCCGTCAGGGCCAGCGAGGCCGGGGCGGCGTTCGACGCGATGTTCACCGACGCCGTTGCAGCGCCGGCGACGGTCGGCCGGAACTGCACGCCGATGGTGCAGGATGCCCCGGGGTTGACCGTGGCGCCGTTGCAGTTGGTGGGCGGCGTGATGAGCGCGAACTGGTTCGCGTTCGTGCCGGCCACCGTCACGCCGCCCGCCGCGATCACCAGCGGCCGGAGGCCCGTGTTGGTGACGGTGACGGTCCGCGTCGCCGAGTTCGTCCCGTTGTTCTGGTTGCCGAACGCGATCGACGGAGCCGACAGGGTCGCCGTCGGTGCGATCGAGACCGTCTGGTCCGAGAACTGCAGACGCTCGATGTTGTACAGGGTGTCGACGCCGTCGAGGCCCGTGGTGTCGGTGACGACCACGTTGCTGGCGGTGAAGACGATGGTGTACGACGCCCGCGTGTTGCGGAAGACCGCCGTGTCGACGTCGGACGCCGTCACACCGGTCGTGCTGAGCGCGCGAGCCGCGACCAGCTGACCGGGGTTGACGAGGCCGGCGAACACGGCCTGCTGCAGCGTCATCGCCGGCGTGATGCCGGGCCCGAAGTTGCCGACGAGGGGCTTGCCCTCCATCAGGTCGGTGCTGCCGATCTCGGCACCGGAGCCGTCGGCGCCGGTGTGGACGCCGATCCGGACGTTCAGCGAGCGGTCGCCGTCGATGATGTCATCGCCGCCGCGACCGAGGATGCTGTCGCTGCCGCCGCCGCCGAGGAGGATGTCGCCCTGGCCCCAGACATTGCCCGTGAGCGGGCAGACGCCGGACGCCGAGAGCGCAGCCACGGAGGCGGAGGTGACGGTCAGCATGGCCGGAGTGACCAGCTGGCTGAGGCCGGCGATCCGGTCGATTCCCGCCTGGTCGAGGGCGTCGCAGCCGGTGAAGCCGGCTCCGCCGATGGTGCTCGGGACGGCCTCGGTGCCGCGGATCACGTCGTTGAACTTCGAGCCGGAGTCGGCCTCCGTCTCCTGCCAGCGATCGCGGTTGACGACGATCTGGATCGGCACGCCGACCAGGTTGTTGTTGATCTCCATGTCGTCGTCGGCACCCACCGTGTCGTACTGGTGGAAGGCCCAGTCGAACCCGCCCGAGCCGGCATTCCGGTCGACGGCTGCGTTCTGGGCCATGACGTCGTCGCCACCCTCGGTGTCGTAGTCGTTCTCACCGACCTGACCGACGAAGATGTCGTTGCCCGGCTTGGACTCGGCGGGATCGTCGAAGAACGGCGCGCCGTGATCGCCCTGCAGGAGGTCCTGGCCGGACCCACCCTCGATCCAGTCGTCGCCGCCGTCACCGAACACGGCGTCGGCACCCTGGCCGGCGATCACGAAGTCGTTGCCCTCGCCGGCGAACGTCTCGTTGTCATTCGCTCCGCCGTTGATGAAGTCGACGCCCTCGTTGCCCATCACGATGTCATCGCCTGGGCCTGCGTCGATGGCGTCGTTGCCGGGTCCGCCCTTGGGCACGTCGGCGCCGTCCAGGTCGGTGATGATGTCGTTGCCGAAGCCACCGAGCGCGACGTCGTCGCCGCCGTTGCCCTCGATGATGTCGTTGCCGAGCCCACCCCAGAAGGTGTCGTTGTCGTTGCCGCCGAAGATCCGGTCGACGCCGTCGGTGCCGTTGTAGACCGCCTGGCCGTTGATGCCGGCCGGGTCGACGGTGTTACGGGCCCGGTACTGGATGGTGCCGTCCGGCTTCTTCAGCAGGAGGGCGTTCTCGTTGCAGTCGGTCGTGATCGGGTCATCGGCGACCGAACCGGGGCCGGTGATCAGGTTCTGCGCGCTGGCGGCGGCCGGTGACACCAGGCGGGAGAGCTGGAACTTGCAGTCGGCCGTTGCGAACGCGTCGGCCTTGAGCGTGTTCGTGCCCTCGGTGTTGCGCTGGATCATCTCGGAGAACGAGTTGCCCTCGAGCTGCGTGCGCAGGTTCGTGCCCGGCGTGCGGGCGAGGTAGTACAGGCGATCGCCGTCCTGCAGCTTCTCGAGCTGCGTCTGGAAGACGTAGTTGAACGTCGAGCCGAGCAGGCCGCCGAACAGGTTGGTGACCTCGGCCAGGCCGCCCACCCACAGGTCGACCTCGTCGAGGCCGGTGGTGGTGACACCGCCGGCGGTGTTCGCCCACGTGCCCGTGCTGAACATGAAGTCAGCCGCATCGGCCGGAGGTACGTCGCCGGCGATCGGGTTGACGATCGCACGGGCCGCGGCGCGCTTGTCCGCCAGCGTGGTCGCCCCGGTGATCGTGGGGTGCGCGCCGTAGGCCGCCACGAAGTTGACGAGCGACTCCGGGTGCTTCAGGTGCTGGCCGAAGTCCGACCAGTCCGTGTACGGCGCCAGCTGGGCGTCGTTGGTCTCGGCCTGGATCTGCCGACGGACGTCGTTCAGCGGGGGAATGCCCTCGCTGCGGGCCCGGGTCATGTTGATGGTGGGCAGATCGAGCGGCAGGCCGAGCAGGTTGTTGCGGAGCGTCTCGCTCACGAACTCGTCGAGCTCGTTGCCGACCTGGTCGGACGAGCCCATCACGATCGAGCCCGCGGCCTGCTGGGCGGTGAGCGTCCCGGCTGTACCGCCGTTGAAGAACGCCGGTGGGTTCAGGAACGCGTCCAGCAGCGTCAGCGAGTTGTCGGTGCCGTCGGCGTTCGTGCGGGCGACGACGTCGTCGAGCATCGAGTGGCCGAAGCGGTAGACGGCGTGGGCGAACTCGGCGTCGACCGCCGGGTTGATGTCGGGGCTGTAGACGTGGAACGGCCGCACGGCGGGCTGCACCTTGCGGGCGAACTCCTCGAACACGAGATGCTGATACTCCATCTCGGTCACGAACCGGGCAGCCTGGAACAGGCGTCCGCCGAAGCCGAAGCTGATGTCCTTCGACGGGGTGCCGAACGGGTGCGGAGCCTGATAGGCGGCCTTGAGCGCCGCATTGGCGGGCTGGTTCAGCGTGTTCGTGATGTC
>JBBQFB010000179.1:0-8177 GCA_038321545.1 Gaiellales bacterium | reverse complement strand
CGGTCGTCTACTCGTTCGCGACCGTCGGCACCGTCGTCACCGTCTACTAGTGCGCGCCCGAGGGCCGCGGCGCCGCCGCGACCCTCGGGCGTTCGCTACGCGGTGACGCTCGTCGAGGTGCTGCTCGCGCCCTCGACGTCGAACTTCGGCAGCCACGAGAGGCGGCTCGGCAGGTAGAAGTTCCACCGGCCCAGCAGCTGCATGGTGGCCGGGACGAGGACCGTGCGGACGAGCGTGGCATCGACCATCACGGCCACCGCCAGGCCGAAGCCCATCTGCTGGAACATCACCAGCTCACCGGCCGCGAAGCCGCTGAAGACGGCCACCATGATCAGCGCCGCGCCGGTGATCAGGCGGGCGGACGACGTGATGCCGAAGGAGATCGCGTCGGGCGTGTCGCCCGTCTCCAGGTAGCGCTCGCGGATGCGTGAGAGCAGGAACACGTGGTAGTCCATCGAGAGGCCGAACAGCACGCTGAACAGGAACAGCGGGATCCACGCCTCGACGGTCGTGACCTGCGTGAACCCGAGCAGGTCGGCGCCGTAGCCCTCCTGCATCACGAGCACCAGCAGGCCGTACGCCGCACCGACCGAGAGCAGGTTCATCAGGATCGCAACGATCGGCACGACGATGCTGCGGAAGGCGATCAGCAGCACGAGGAACGACAGCAGCAGCACGATCCCGATCACGATCGGCAGGTATCGGTCGACGATGTCGAAGTAGTCGGCGTTCAGCGACGTGTCTCCGCCGACGGGGCTGTCGGAGATCGTCCGGAGGTAGCGCACCGAGGCGATCGCCTCCTCGCTGGTGGCCGGCGCGTTCACGGGCACGTCCAGCACGCCATCGGTCAGCACGGGCGTGCCGAACCGCGGGTCGCCGGCGACGGCCGCCGTGATCTGCTTGGCCTCGGCCTCGCCGGAGACCGGGATCCGAGCCGGAGCGATGCCGCCGACCGAGAAGTCGCGGGCCAGCACATCGAACGCCTGACGCGACTGGAGGCTGGACGGCAGCGTCTCGATGCCGGCGGCTCCCGTGTTGATGGAGAAGTATGGGATCGCGGCGACCACCAGGATGGCGGCGGTGCCGACCAGCCACACGACCGGGCGGCGCATGACGGCCGCGACGGCGCGCGGCCAGAAGCCGAGGCCGGCGTTCGAGCGCCGGAGGCGCTTCGGCAGCAGCCGTCCCACCTGGCCGCGGTCGATGCGGTCGCCGAGCAGCGAGAGCACGGCGGGCAGCAGCGTGAGGGCAGCCGCGACGGCGACCAGCACGACCAGGATGGCGCCGGCGGCGAGCGAGATGAAGATCGTGGTCGGCACGATCAGGAGGCCGATCAGGGCGACCACGACCGTGATGCCGCTGAACAGCACCGCCCGGCTGGCGGTCGATCCGGCTCGCTCGATGGCGGCCGGCTGCTCGAGCCCGGCGGCACGCTCCTCGCGGTAGCGGGAGACGATGAACAGCACGTAGTCGATGCCGACCGCGAGGCCCATCATCGTGATCATGTTCGAGACGAAGAACGACAGCTCGAACACCTGGCCGACCAGCGCGGTGAGCGCGAGGGCGACGACGATCGCGACACCGGCGAGCATCAGCGGCAGCAGCGCCGACACGAGAGCGCCGAACACGATCAGCAGGATCACGAGCGCGATCGGGATGCCGATCGCCTCGCCCGTCTGCAGGTCGGACTCGGCGACCTTCTGGAAGTCGCGGTCGATCGACGCCGGGCCGGCGAACCGGGCCGATGCGCCCTGCGTCGTCGCGGCTGCCTGCGCGGCCGTGATGATCGCCTCGATCTCGTCGCCGGACTTCTCACGGTCGCCCTTCAGGAGTACCTGGACGAGCGAGCTCGACCCCGACACCGGGCCGATCTGGGCCGATGCGACGCCCGGGTTCTTCTCGACGGCTGCCACGACGGCGGCCTGAGCAGGCGGGGAAGCGGGCTCGATCACGACGGTCTCGACGATGCGCTCGGCCGATCCCTGGCGCTGCTCGATGCCGGACTTGGCCTGCGCCGACTCGGGGTTCGAGACGAAGCCCTGTTGCGTCGTGAGGGCGCTCGCGAGCAGGGTCGCGATGATCGCCATGGACACGATCAGCGCAGCGGCCCACGCGGCGACGACGCGCCAGGGGTGGGCCGCCGACCGACGGGCCAAGCGGGCGGGGGAGAGGAAGGTGGTCACGGTGGTTCTCCTGAATACCGGCTGGTTGGAGGTTCTACGGTGAAAAAACGGTCAGCGGTGGAGGCCGACCGCGCGGAAGGCGTGGTCGACGTAGACGTCCATGTACGTGGCGAGATCGTCGCCGCGGAGATCGGAGACGAAGTCGGCGCCGACGAACGAGGTGACCATGAACCAGGCCGCCTGCTCGACGTCGATGGACGGATCCATCGAGCCCTCGGCCTGGGCGGCGCGGAACAGCTGCTCGGAGGTGGTGAACCACCCCTCGAAGTGGCCGAGCTGGTCGCGCAGCTGCGGCTCCGCGCTGCCGAGCTCCTGACAGATGCGGCCGAGCGCGGCCATCGACGGGTCGGCGTGCTTCGACGCGACGATGGCGCGGATGATCGCCTCGATCTGGTCGACCGCGCGCACGTGGTGCGACGCGGTCGCGAGAGCCTGCGCGCGGGCCCGGTCGCGGATGTGGTCGAGCACGGCGATCGCGAGCGCCGACTTCGAGTCGAAGTGGAAGTAGAACCCGCCCTTCGTGAGGCCCGTCTGGCGGATCACGTCGTTCAGCGAGATGCCGCTGTACCCGTGCTCGGCGAACGCGTGCGCGGCGACATCCAGGATCCGCTGCCGCGTCTCGGTGCCCTTGTCGGTCGCAACCATGGGCCGACTATACAAACCGACTGGTCGGTTTGTCAAATCGAGCGACGCTTGTCGAGCAGCGTGGGTGTCATGGGTTCAACGATCGCGCCAGCCGATGACGCGGCGCTGACACGGCCCTGACAGCAGAACGTTCTTTGACTTTAGTCAAACAATTCGCGTGCGCTCGAACGCGAACCTTCCGTGTCCGATCACGCACGCACCCGCACCGGTCGCGCGATCCGCGCGCCTTCCGCGCGTGTCCTGTGATCGGGGTCTGACCCCAAAAACAGCGTTGCCGGGGTCAGACCCCGATGCTGTTCCGCCCGGGCGCTCGCGACGCGATCTTCGTGCCTGGCAGTCGCCGGACTCGCGGGCGAACCGATCCTGCGCCAGCTGCGAACTGTTCGCATGACGATGGCGAGCCAGCTCCGGCCCGTCGGTGTCGATCGGCTCACCGACGCGCTCGCGCTTCTGCGCGAGCAACGTATCCGCCTCACCGGCTCGCGCCAGGCCGTGCTGGGGGCGCTGTACGCCGATACCACCCCTCGCACCGCGGAGGAGATCGCGTCCGTGGCGTTCGTCGACCTCGCGTCGGCCTACCGCAACCTGGAGACGTTCGAGCAGGTCGGCATCGTGCGCCACGTGCACCTCGGCCACGGGCCGGGCCTCTACGCCCGCAGCGGCATCGCGGAGCTCGAGCACGCGGTGTGCGACACGTGCGGCGCGCACCAGTCGGTGCCGGCCAGCGCGCTGGAGGCCGCGCGCGAGGCGATTCGGGCCGCCACCGGCATCACGGCCCGGTTCTCGCACTTCCCGATCGTCGGGCGATGCGACGGCTGCGCCGAAGCGGCCGTAGGATGCCGCCCGTGCACGTCGGCATCGACCTGATCGAGATCGAGCGGATCGCCGCGGCGCTGGCGCGGCACCCGGAGCGGTTCCGCGAGCGCGTCTACACGCCGCGCGAGGTGGCCGAGTGCGAGCGCAAGCCGCGCCCGGTGCAGAGCTACGCGGGCCGGTTCGCCGGCAAGGAGGCGGTCGGCAAGGCCCTCGGCCGTGGCGTCCCGTTCACGTGGACGGAGATCGAGATCGCCGGCCGCGGCAAGCCGCTCGTCAGCCTGAGCGGGTCGATGCTGCAAGCCGCCGAGCGGCTCGGCGTCGTGCGCGTCGACCTGTCGATGACGCACTCCCGCGACACGGCCGCAGCCGTCGCGATCGCCGTCACCGCGTAGCGGAAGCTACTTCTTCGCCGACTTCTTGCGCTTCGCCTTGATCTCCTGCGGACCGCGGGAGACGATGGCGGCGGCGTTCGACTTCTTGCGCGCGGCGGTGTTCGGATGCAGGATCCGCTTCGCACCGGCCTTGTCGATCAGGCGCACCAGCGCGACGTGCTCGGTTGCGACGGCGTCGGAATCGTCGGCATCGACGGCGGTCTGGAGCCGCCGGAAATAGGTCTTGATGGTCGATCGGTAGCGCAGGTTCTCGAGCCGCTGTCGCTGGCCGACGAGGATGCGCTTCTTCTGCTGCTTGATGTTCGCCACTGCGGGGCAAACGCTACCACAGGGCTCCGGAACCTCTCACCGGTAGCATGGGCCGCGTATGCAAGGCGGACGGCGCATGGCGCGGGCAGCTGCGTTGTTCTCGCTCGCGACGGGCCTGTCCCGGATCGTCGGGCTGCTGCGTGAGATCCTCGTCGCGTACGTGTTCGGCGTCCGCGGCGCCATCAACCAGTTCACCGTTGCGTCGCAGGTGCCGAACGTCGTGCGGTCGCTGGTTGCCGACGCGGCGCTCGGGGCGGCGTTCATCCCGGTGTTCAACGAGCTGCTGGAACGCGGCGAGGAGAAGCGCGCGTGGCGCGTCGCCTCGACCGTTGCGACGCTGTCGTTTCTCGGCCTCGCGTCGATCACGGCCCTCACGATGGTGTTCGCCGAGCCGGTGCTGGGCGTGTTCTACGACGGCCCCGTGCCGCACCTGACGGTGCAGCTGACGTGGGTGCTGATGCCGACGGTCGTGCTGCTCGGGTTCGCCGGCATCGTGCAGGCCATCCTCAACTCGCTGGGCGAGTTCTTCGTGCCGGCCGTCGCGCCGGTGCTCTGGAACGTCGTGATCGCGGTCGGGCTCGTCTACGCCATGACGATCGACGACGAGGGCCAGGCGCTGCTGGTCTACGCGTGGGCGACGCTGGCGGGCACGCTGGTGCAGGTGCTCGTGCCGCTGCCGTGGCTGCGCGGCCGCCAGGGACGGCTGCGGATCGCCTTCGGCTGGCGCGACAGCGCGGTGCGCCGCGTGTTCATCCTGATGATGCCGGTCACGCTCGGGCTCGGCCTGATCAACGTGAACGCGCTGATCGACACCGTGTTCGCCTCGTTCGTCGACCGCGATTCGGCGCCGCGCGCGATCGAGAGCGCGTTCCGCGTCTACATGCTGCCGCAGGGCATCTTCGCGGTCGCGATCGCAGCCGTGCTGTTCCCGGCCCTGTCGCGCTTCAGCGCGGCCGGCGACCGCGACGGCTTCCGGCGCACGGTGGGAGAGGGCATCCGCACGATCCACTACCTGCTGCTGCCGTCGGCGGCCATCTCGGCGGTGCTGGCCGGGCCGATCGTGCAGGTGCTCTTCCAGCGCGGCGCGTTCGATGCGAGCCAGCGCGACCTGGTCGCCCAGTGCCTGGCGGCGTTCTCGCTCGGGCTGGCCGCCAACGGCGCGCTGCTGCTGCTGAACCGCTCCTTCTTCAGCCTCCAGCGACCGTGGCTGCCGACGGCTGCCGCGGCGGGCAACCTCGCGCTGAACGCCCTCCTGGACTGGATCCTCTACAGGCCGTTCGGCGTCTGGGGCATTCCGCTCGCCACGTCGATCGCGAACCTGCTGTTCCTGGTTGCGCTGTGGCTCGTCCTGCGACGGTCGATCGGCACGCTGGAGGGACGTCGCACGCTGCAGGCGGTCCTGACCATGCTGGCCTGCTGCGTGCCCCTGGCCGTCACCGCCTACGGGCTCTGGTGGGCCGTCGACCACACGCTCGGCCCGTCGTTCGGCGCGCAGCTGACCGGTGTGGTGCTGGGCTCGGCCGCCGGCGTCGCGGTCTACGGCTGGCTGACGCGCCGGCTGCAGATTCCGGAGGCCGCCCAGGTCGCCGGCCTGCTGCGCCGTCGCCTCGGGCGCTGACTCCGGTAGGACGCTGTCTCCGACACCCACGGCTACGCTGTGATCGGTGGATCAGCGACTCATCCGCAACTTCTCGATCATCGCCCACATCGACCATGGCAAGTCGACGCTGGCGGATCGTATCCTCGAGGTCACGCACTCCGTCACGGAGCGCGAGATGCGTGACCAGCTGCTCGATTCCATGGACATCGAACGCGAGCGCGGGATCACGATCAAGGCCCAGGCGGTGCGGGTGCTGTGGGAGTACGAGGGTGAGACCTTCCAGCTGAACCTGATCGACACGCCCGGGCACGTCGACTTCACCTACGAGGTGTCGCGGTCGCTCGCCGCGTGTGAGGGCGCGCTCCTGGTCGTGGACGCCGCGCAGGGCGTCGAGGCGCAGACCGTCGCGAACGCGCACCTGGCGATCGACAACAACCTCGAGATCGTGCCGCTCCTGAACAAGATCGACCTGCCGGCAGCCGACCCCGACGCGGTGGCGGCCGAGGTCTCGGACCTGCTCGGCGACAAGCCGGAGCACGTGCTGCGCATCTCGGCCAAGTCGGGCATCGGCGTCGCCGAGCTGCTGGACGCCGTCGTGGAGCGGATCCCGCCGCCCACCGGCGACCGGTCGGCGCCCGCGCGCGCGCTCGTGTTCGACTCCGTCTACGACCAGTACCGCGGCGTGATCGCGTTCGTCCGCGTCGTCGACGGCGTATTCCGCAAGGCCGACGGCATCGTCGCGATGGCGTCGGCGACGCGCTTCGACGTCGAGGAGATCGGCGTCATGTCGCCTTCGCGCACGCCGATCGAGGGCCTCGAGGCGGGCGAGGTCGGCTACATCATCACGGGGCTGAAGGACGTGTCCGAGCTCAAGGTCGGCGACACGCTCACGACGACCGCCAACCGCGCCGTCGACCCGCTGCCGGGCTACCTCGACGTGAAGCCGATGGTGTTCGCCGGCCTGTTCCCGTCGGACGGTGAGCAGTACTCCGACCTGCGCGACGCGCTCGAGAAGCTGAAGCTCAACGACGCATCGCTGCACTACGTGCCCGAGACCAGCCAGGCGCTCGGCTTCGGCTTCCGCGTCGGCTTCCTCGGCCTCCTCCACATGGAGGTGATCCGCGAGCGGCTGGAGCGCGAGTTCGACCTCGAGCTGATCGCGACGACGCCGAACGTCGAGTACCGCGTCACGACCGTCACCGGTGAGGAGGTGTCGGTCAACAACCCGTCGCAGATGCCTGACGCGAACGCCATCGAGGAGGTCGCCGAGCCGTACGTGAAGAGCTCCGTGATCGTCCCGAAGGAGTACGTCGGCACCGTCATGGAGCTGTGCCAGGACCGGCGCGGCGAGTTCGACCACATGGAGTACCTCACCCCGACGCGCGTGGCGCTCATCTACAAGCTGCCGCTGGCCGAGATCGTGCTCGACTTCTACGACCAGCTGAAGTCGCGCACGAAGGGCTACGCGTCGTTCGACTACGAGATCTCGGGCTGGACCGTGTCGAACCTCGTCAAGGTCGACATCCTGCTGAACGGCGACGTCGTCGACGCGCTGTCGCTGATCGTGCACCGCGACAAGTCGTACTACGCGGGGCGCGCGCTGGTGGAGCGGCTGCGCGCGATCATCCCGCGCCAGATGTTCGACGTGCCCGTGCAGGCCGCGATCGGATCGCGCGTGATCGCGCGCGAGACCATCAAGGCGAAGCGCAAGGACGTGCTCTCGAAGTGCTACGGCGGCGACATCTCGCGCAAGCGGAAGCTGATCGAGAAGCAGAAGAAGGGCAAGAAGCGGATGAAGCAGCTCGGCATCGTCGAGGTGCCGCAGGAAGCCTTCCTCGCCGTCCTGTCGCTGGACGAGCCGAAGCCGTAGCCGGCTGCGGACTACAGCCAGCGCGCGAGCTTGAAGGCGGTGATCATGCCGCCACCGATGGCGGCCAGGACTGCCGTCAGCACCCAGAAGCCGTGGATCTGTCCTTCCCACGGCACGCCCGTGTTCATGCCGAACAGGCCGGTCACGAAGGTGAGCGGCAGGAACAGCACCGTCAGCACGGTCAGGATCCGCAGGATCCGGCTCTGGCGCTGGTCGATGATCGACTCGTTCGTGCGCTCCAGCGCCTCGGCGACTTCCTTGTAGTTGTCGAGCACGTCCCAGATGCGCTCCGACGCGTCGACCAGGTCGTCGTAGTAGATCTCGAGGTCGCCGGCCAAGAAGCGCGTCGTGTCGCGCTCCAG
>JBBQFB010000178.1:0-8217 GCA_038321545.1 Gaiellales bacterium | reverse complement strand
GGGCCGAGCTCGGCGAGTCCGATCAGGCCCACGGCGAGCGTCGACCGCGTCTCGTCGTAGACCTGGATCGGGATCGCGATGTAGATGATCAGCCCGCCGATCATGCTCTGCCCCTGGCCGGCCGTGAGCAGCCGGAGCTCGCGAGAGACGCGCAGGGGCGTCAGGTCGACCGTGATCCGCCGGGTCATCTCAGCGCGCGCGGGGAGCGACCGTGAGCACGGCGCGGCCAAGCGGTCCGAACGTCGCGACCAGCTCGTCGCCCGGCTCGGCCGGGCAGATGGAGGTCGCCGTGCCCGTGTTGCACGTCATGCCCGCCGTCAGCCCGTCGCCCGCCGCGCGGCGGGCGTTCGCAAGCCACGTGAACGCGGTCAGCGGATCGCCGAGGATGTTCGCGCCCGACCCCTCCCGCGCAAGCTCGCCGTTGCGGTGGAGCGTCACCGGCACTGCCGCCAGGTCGATGCCGCGCCACTCGGTGACACCTTCGCCCACGATCACCGCGCCGTCCGTGCCGTTGTCGGCGATCACCGACCAGACGTCGTGGTTGATCCAGTCGTCGATGTGCCCGGCCACGACCTCGATGGCGGCGTGCACGGAGCCGACCGCGGCCGCGGCCTGCTCGCGCGTGTACGGCTCGGTGCGGGCCGGCAGGTCGCGGGCCAGCCGGAACGCGAACTCGCACTCGATCACCATCGGCGGGAAGGCGGCCGGGTCGAGCGTTGCCGGGCCGGCGTACAGGAGGCGCTCGTACACGCGCGCCATGTACGGCCCGTCGAGTCCGAGCAACTGCTGGATCTCGACGTTCGTCGCGCCGAGGTACCAGCCCGCGACCTTCCAGCCGAGCCGCTCGTCGAGGCGGTCGGCGATCGCGTTCGCGTCGGCCAGGTCGCGCGGGCGGACGTCGTCGGGCAGGCCGGAAATCGTGGTCACGGCCCGGCGCGCCTGCTCGAGGATGGCGGCGGCGCGGTCGATCTGGTCGGCGGTCAGCGGCACCGCCGGACTCTACGCGAGTACGCTCTCGCGATGGACCGCGAAGGCACGTTCCAGCTGGTCTCGGAGCTCGTCGCGCTGCAGGCGCCGTCGGGCGTCGAGGATGCGATCGACGCGTACCTCGCCGCACGGCTCGGCGACCGCGGGCTGCGAGCGGACGGCGGCGGCAACCGGATCCTCCGGATCGCGGGCCGGGGAGCGGCGCCGGCGACCGCGCTGACCGCGCACAAGGACGAGATCGGCGCGATCGTGAAGCGTGTGTTCGACGATGGCCGCGTGCGGCTGTCGGCGGTCGGCGACGCGTTCCCGTGGGTGTGGGGCGAGGGCCCCGTCGACCTGCTCGGCGATGCATCGACGGTGCCTGCGGTGCTCTCGTTCGGCGCCCGGCACGTGTCGGCCGAGTCGCCGCAGCGGCCGGCCATCGACGGTGCCGGCGTGGTGTGGCACGAGGTCTGGGCGGAGACGAAGCGCACGCCCGGCGAGCTCGCCGAGGCTGGTGTCCGCCCTGGCACGCGGGCGGTGCTGCCGGCCGCTCGCCGCGTGCCGACGCGGCTCGGTGCCGACCGTGCCTTCGTCGCCGCGCCGAACCTGGACGACCGCGTGGCCTGTGCCGTGCTGATCCTCCTGGCCGAGATGCTGCGCGATCCGGCCGGCGACGTCGACCTGGTGTTCACGACGCGCGAGGAGACTGGCGCGATGGGCGCGCGCTACTACGGGCGCACCACCGACATCGACCGGCTGGTGGCGGTGGAGGTGGCGCCGACGGCCGAGGAGTACGGCCTGACGTGCGTCGCCGACCCGGTGCTGATCGAGGCCGACGCGCGCTCGACGCTCGACCACGGGATCGGTCGCGAGCTGGCCGTCGCCGCGCGCGCGGAGGGTCTCGAGCCGCGGCACGTGGTGCTCGACCGCTATGGCTCCGACGCGTCGAACGTGTACGCCGACGGCAGCGTCGGCCGGGCCGCCTGCATCGCCATCGCGACCGACAACACGCACGGCTACGAGATCGCGCACCTGGACGCGATCGCCAACGTGACGCGCACGCTGGCGCGCTGGCTCGCCTAGCGCAGCACTTCCGTGCGGGAGCGTGTCGGTCCAGCGCGCGGGGTCTGACCCCGAAACGCCCGGCCACGGGGGTCAGACCCCAGAACGCTTTGTGCCGGAAGGCGCAGGAAAGAACCGTTCTGGCACGGTCGGCACCGGGAACGGCGCGAAGCGTGCGCGGGGCGTTGCGAAGCCGCGGCTAGGCGCCCGCTGCCGCCGGGGCCCGCAGCTGCAGCTTGTCGAGGGCCGGCTCGCAGCCCTTCGCGGCGCCGGCCCGCCGGGCGTCCGTCGAGTGGCAGAGCCAGACCGTCAGGTACGAGTCGCGCACGACGCCAGACGCGTCGACCGGTAGATCCGGCGCCGGTTGGCTGGCTTCATCGGTGATACGGGGGCTAGAGCTTGCCGCTGGCCGCGAGCTGCAGCCGGCCCCAGAGGGCCTCCGGCACCTTGCTCTTGCGGATGTAGACGCCGCCCTTCGGCACCGTCTCACCCTCCATCGACAGCACCGGGCCGCGCTTCGGCGAGGTGGCGTCGAAGTACCAGTCGCCATCGTCCAGGGCCTCGAGGGGCTCGGAGAACACGATGCCGCCGCGCTCGCCCTCATCCAGGGCCTGAATCCACCCGAACTCGTGCGTCACGGTGCTCACTTCTTCTTCGCTGCCTTCTTGGACGCCTTCAGCGGGTTCAGCATCTTCTCCTTGGCGTCCGCCGGCGCATCGCCGAGCGGCACCACGGACAGGCCGCACGGACCGACGGCGCGCACGCGGACGTGACGACACGTCTCGGGCACCGTCCACAGCGCGATCGTGCGGTGGCCGTTCTTGCAGATGTAGACGCTGGCGGTAGAGGTCGACGCTTCCATTCCGGCTCCTCGGAGGAGAGAGTTTCTTGCCCGGAGTTTACGCCAGCCGGCGGGTCCGGGTGCCGGCCCTGCGCCGTGGCGGCGTGGGAAAGCCCCCGGTCGGCCAGCCGATGTGGACGATCCCGACCGGCTCCTCGCGCTTGCCGAGGCCGAGGATCTTTCCCGCGGCCGGCTTCAGGATCGACTTCGGCGTCCGCCAGTACGACGCGATGTCGCGCGCGCGAGCGGCCAGCATGATGTTCTGGATCGCGCAGGCGCACGCCGCGTAGTCCTCGCGGGCGGTGTCGCCGTCGGCGTCGACGACCTGCGTCACGACGATCGCCGTGGGCGACCGCGTCAGCTTGCCGTCGTCCGTCGCAGCCACCAGGCGCGCGATCGTCTCGGGCCCGATCACGATGAACCGCCACGGCTCGGTCGTGTGGTGGTTCGGCGCGTACGCCGCGAGGTCGAGCAGCTCGGCGATCACGTGATCCGCGATCGGCTCTGACCGGAACCCCTTCAGGGTGCGGCGGCCGCGGATGGTGTCGTCGATGGTCATCGGTCGATGCGCTGGATGAAGGCCTGATTGGTGTTGGTGTTCCAGCGCGTCACGTAGACGCCGCTGCGGGACACCGCCATCGTCCAGAATAGTCGCGGCGTGGCGACTCGCAGCCGGGTGCGGATGGCGTGGCGGTCGATCCGTCGCTCGCGGACGCGCGAGATGCCGAGGGTCTGTTCGATCCACACCAGCACGCCCCCCTGCAGCGACGGGTTCGACAGCAGCAGGCGCCGCGACAACCGCAGCGTCCGGACGTGGCCGGTGTGGACGTTCGCGATCAGCAGCCGCGAGCTGGTGCGCGTGGTCTTGTGCCAGACGACCAGCGAGCCGTCGATCGACGGCCGGCCGAGGTCGTCGCCACCACGGATCACGTCGAGGAACTTCCGCTTCTGCGTGCGCAGGTCGATGCTGATCACACGCTCGCGCGAGCCCTGGGCGAGGATCGCGACCAGGAACGGCCACCGGATCGCCGGCTTCGACCAGTCGCCGGCGAGACGGGTCACCGCCTGGCCCGTGCGCCACTTGACCACGGCCACGCCGCCCGGATCGCGATAGGCGAGGTACTCGCCGCGGACGGACGGCTCCGACGCACCCGGCACCGTCACCACCGCACCCGACGCCGGTTTGACGCGAACCGCCGTGGCACCGTTGCCGTCACGCTGCGTGTACGCGAGCGTGCCGTCCTCGGACACGGCCGGGTCGAGCTGGCTGCCGGGGCCGAGCGCGAGCGTGGCAGCGCCGGCCGGTGCGGCCACGAGCACCAGCGCGAGGGCGGCCAGCGCCACGGCGTTGACACGCCGCATCGGGCGGTACAGCATCGCCATCCGGTCGACGAACGCGGACGGCAGGGACGCGCCCAGGGCGCGACCGACGCCGAACGCCGTCAGCGCGAGGACGGCGGCCGTGGTGCCGGACGCCGCGGCGGCCACGGCCACGACCAGGAACGTCGCGACCGGCTGGTACGTCAGCACGCCGACCCCGAGACCCGCGCCGTAGCCGAACGACCACACCGGCAGCGGCAGCGTGTGGTGCCAGCGCTCGGGAACCTGGCGCCGCGACTGCGGCACCGGTATGCGGAGGATGCCGGACTCACGGAGCACCCCGGCGACGGCCAGGACGACCGCCACCGGCACCAGCGAGCGGGAGCCGAGCAGCCCGAGCAGCAGGCCCACGGCGGCGGCGACGCCGATCGCACCCGCCGCGAACAGGGTGAGAGCGAGGGCCGTCCGCTGGCGTGTCCCGCACACGGCGGGAGAGATGGTCTCGACCATCGACACGCCTCACGGACTCCAGGCGCCGGAGACGCCCGCGATCAGGCCGGCCGTGCAGAGCACGAGAGGTGTCAGCACGGCAGTCCGGTGTCGTAGTACGTGACGCAGAAGACGGTGCGCTGCCCGTAGCAGTACCCGTGCAGGGCGGCGTCGCCGTTGACCCGCTTCGAGTGGTTCGCGCAACAGTCGACGAGCTTGCGGATCTGGCCGCCGCAGCAGCGGAACCACGAGCCCTGAAGGCGCGCGTCGAAGCCGTACCGCTCGGGGATCCAGTCCTCGCAGATGCGCGTGCGCGGGGCGCGCGCCAGCAGCGATCCGTCAGGGCCGCGCAGGCGCTGGCCGGTCGCGGTGATCGGATATCCGCCGGCGTTCACCAGCCGGCCGAGGTTGTCGATCGGCTTGCCGTCGTTCGTCCGCAGCGGCCGGCCGTGCCGGTCGATCCGTGGGTGGCGGCCGGGATGCGGACACGATCCGGTGGTGAACGTGTGGCCGCAGAAGTGGAATGACTGCGCCTCCTCGGGCTCGACGGCCGCGGCCACCATCCGCCCGCCGACGACGGCCAGGCCGGCGGTGCCGATGCGGGCCAGGAACGACCGCCGCGTGCCGCCCGCGGCCAGGCGTGCCGCGAGGTCGGCGGGATCAGGCCGCCGCATGCGCGAGCCTCGCCCGACCGAGGGCGAGCAGCCCTTCGATCTCCTCCAGCGTGTTGACCGTGCCCTTGGCGACGACGACACCGTCACCGAGGGCGACCACGAAGGGCGTGCCGGGGACGCCCCAGCGCTCGATCGCCGCGTCGTCCTCCACGTCGTAGACGAGACGCACGGGCAGGCCCTCGCGCGCCAGCGCGCGCAACGACGGCTCCAGGTCGTGGCAGACGCGGCAGCCGGCGCCGAGGAACGCGACGAGCTCCTCGCCGGTCCGCAGGATGTCGTCCAGCTGCGGTGCGTCGACGCCGAGCTCGGGCCCCTCCTCGGCCAGCTCGAGCGCGTGGCGCGGTGCGATCCGCAGCGCCAGCACGCCCACCTGGCGGTAGAGCGCGAGCACCAGCACGGCGAGGGCCGCGACGGCGACGGTGAGCACGATGATCGCCGTGACGAGCATCGCGTCTCGCGACGGCGTCGGTGGCGCGACCGCAACGCCGCCGGCCAGCGCGGCCAGGCCGAGGGCGCGGGCGATCAGCAGCCACGCGGGCCGGTCGCGACCCGCGCCGAAGCAGTTGCACGGCAGTGCGCGGGCGCCGCGGCTGCGGGCGATCGCGAGGTTGGCGGCGAAGGCGAGGAACAGCAGCGCGGCGGCCGCTCCGGCGAGGCGCGGCAGGAGCCCGCTGCCGAGCCATACGGCAAGCCCGCCCTCGACGACGATCAGCAGCGCGGTCGGAATCGTGCCGAGCCGTCGCGCGAGGACGGCGTGATCGCGCAGCTTGCTCACCGCCGCCACCAGGAGCACCCCGGCGACGACGAGTCGGAGGACCGTCACCACATCTGGCCCTTTCGTCACTCGCCCCGTGACCCCTCCAGCGATTTGCGAGTACATTCGCCCGACCATGCCTGCTTCCCGAACGTTCACGTACGACGTCGCGCTCACGTGGGACGGCGGCCGCGCCTCGACGGCCACCGCGGGAGACCGTCCGCCGGTCACCGTCGCGCCGCCGGAGGACTTCCCGTACGGCGACGCCGCCTCGTGGAGCCCCGAGCACCTCTTCCTCGCGTCGCTGTCCTCCTGCACGCTGCTCGCGTTCCTGGCCCACGCCGCCAACGGCGAGCTCGAGGTCGCGTCGTACACCGCCGAGTCGTCCGGCACGATCACGCGGCGCACGTCGGACGGCCGCTACGCGTTCGTCGAGGTCGTGCTCGTCCCGCACGTGGTCGTGGCAGCCGGGCAGGCCGAGGCCGCCCGTGCGCTGACGTCGAAGGCCGAGCGCGATTGCTTCATCTCGGCCGGCACCTCCGCCAAGATCGACGTCCGCTGGGACATCACCGAGGGATGACCCGCGCGCTCGATCGGTCCGACGCGGAGCGCTGCCACGCGATGCTGTTCGTGCGGCCGCTGTAGCATCCGCGCCATGCAGCCGAACCGCGAGTACGAGGCCGGCTTCGCCGGTGTCGGCCTGACCTACGCCCGCCTCCCGCTCGAGCTCGATCCGGCGGGGTACGCAGGCGCGGACGTCGTGATCCTGGGAGCACCGTTCGACGAGGGAGTCTCCTACCGCCCGGGCACCCGCTTCGGTCCGCGCGCGATCCGCCAGGCCGAGGACGTCGGCGCGCCCGCCGAGCGCCCGAACATGGAGCTCGGCGTCGACCCCTACAACGTCCTGAAGGTGCTCGACGGTGGCGACGTCGACGTGCGGTCGGCCAACCTGGCCGCGTCGCACGCGGCGCTGCAGACCGGCGTCACCGACGTGCTCGCGGCCGGCGCAGCGGCCGTCGTGCTCGGCGGCGACCACTCGCTGTCGATGCCGGTGCTGCGCGCGATCGCCGACAAGTTCGGGCCCGACGGCTACTCCGTCATCCACTTCGACACGCACGCCGACACGGGCCTCGACATGTCCGAGGCGCCGCACGGCATCCCGTTCTCGAGCGCCGTCACGGACGGCTACCTGCTCGGCTCCAACATCATGCAGGTCGGGCTGCGCGGCAACTGGCCGTACCCGTACGAGTTCGACTGGATGCGCGAGAAGGGCTTCCGCTGGCGGACGATCACCGAGGTGATCGAGCTCGGCATCGGCGCCGTCGTGCGCGAGGCGATCGAGTTCGCCCGTTCCCGCGCGCCCCGCACCTACCTGACGATCGACATCGACGTGCTCGACCCGGCGTTCGCGCCCGGCACCGGCACCGCCGAGCCCGGCGGGCTGATGACCCGCGAGCTCCTGTACGCGGCCCGCACCATCGCGAGCGAGGTCGACCTGTGCGTGATGGACCTCGTCGAGGTGTCGCCCCCGTACGACCCGACCGGGATCACGGCGATGGCCGGCCATCGCGTCGTCTACGAGACGCTGTCGGGCATGGCGCTGCGTCGCAGCGGCAAGCCGGCGCGGCCCGAGCGCTCGTGACGGAGCTCGTCGCGTACGCCGATCTGTCCGACGACGCGCTCGTCCGCGCCGCGCTGGCCGGCGACCGGGAGGGGGCGGAGCGGGCCCTGTTCGCCGAGCCGGGCGGCCTCGCGGGCGCGCTCGCGCGACGTGTCCTGGGCTCGTTGGGGCCGTTCGCCCGCGCCGCTCGGTCCGGCCTCGTGGACGACCCTCGCCTGCAGATCGCGGCGGCTGAGCTCGATCGCCTCGGTGCCGCGGCACACGGCCTGCAGCTGCGCATCGCGGGCACCGCCGACGCCGGCGGGCTGGCCGGCGCGCTCGCAATGTCGGGCGGGTGGGGCCGCCATGCGGCCGAGCTCGCCGCCTTCCACGAGCGCGAGGGCGTCGGCGCACTCGCCGTCAACCGGGTGCTGCGCGTCGACGATGCCGGGTTGCACGGCATCGGGCACGCCGATCCGATCGGCCTCGCCGACCTCGTCGGGCGCGA
>JBBQFB010000177.1:0-8247 GCA_038321545.1 Gaiellales bacterium | reverse complement strand
CGGGCCAGGCCCGCGAACGGCCAGAAGTTGACCGTCTCGTGCGTGACTGTCATAGAGACGACACCCGGCGCGGCGGACACGCGCGGGGCACCTGTGCGCGAATGGACGCATGACACGACGACCCCGCCGCGAGACCCTCAGCCGCCTGCTCCACATCACCGCTCGCGGGAACAACCGGCAGTCGATCTTCGCCGACGAGTACGACTACGAACGGTTCTACGGCATCCTCGATCGAGGAATCGCCCAGCAAGACGTCCGCTGTCACGCGGACGTCCTGATGGGAAACCACTTCCACCTCCTGCTCGACGGCGCGATCGCCGAGATCTCCGCGCTGATGTGGTTCGTGAACTTCCACTACTCGATCTCCTACAACGCCCGGCACCAGCGCATCAACCACATGCTCGGCCGGCGGTTCCACAGTTCGGAGATACCGGACGATCGCGGCGCGCGAGCAGTCGCGGTGTACATCGCGCTCAACCCCGTCCGGGCCGGGCTCTGCGTGAACGCCGACGCGTGGGAACCGGGCTCCTACACGAGCCACGCCGGCTTCACGGAGCCGCGATCGCACCTCTCCACCACGTTCACGCGCGATCTCTTCACCCGCGTCGGCACGACGCTCGCCATGGCGAGCGAGGTCGCGCTCATGAAGGAACGTGGCGGACGCCCCCGGCTCGCCGACCTGTTGCCAGACATCGACCGGCTCACCGCCACGCACGTCCGCCACGCACGCGAGGTGTTCGGCTACACGGCGGTGGAGGTCGCGAACCACTACCGCACCAGCCCGCGGACGCTGCGCCGACAACTCGCCGGTGGTTTCTCCCGTATGCACGAGAACCGGAGGTGACAGCCGGTACCGGCGAGGGCTCTACCCGTACTCACTCGAGGTGATGCGCGCCAGTCCGGTCCTACCGGAATTCACGGACGTCCAGCAATCCGTGACGGGCCCGGAGGGATTCGAACCCCCGACCGGCAGGTTCGAAGCCTGCTGCTCTATCCCCTGAGCTACGGACCCTCCGCTACGAGGATACCGCGTCCGACGTCGCCGGACGCTCGCTGACGGCGCGGACGAGAGCGTCGACGACCTCGGGGTCGAACTGGTCGCCGCGACAGCGGCGCAGCTCGTCGATCGCACCCTCGTAGCTCTTCGCCGTGTGGTACGGGCGGTCCGACGTCATCGCGCAGAGCGCGTCGGCGACGTTGATGATGCGCGCCTCGAGCGGTATCGCATGGCCGGTGAGGCCGTCGGGATAGCCCTTGCCGTCGAACCGCTCGTGCGAGGCGCGCACGATCACCGCGACGTCGTGCAGGGCAGGCGCGACCGCCAGGATGCGCTCGCCGATCACGGTGTGCTCGCGCATCAGCGCCCACTCGTCGTCCGTCAGCTTGCCCGGCTTGTCGAGCACCGCGTCGGGGATCGCGATCTTGCCGATGTCATGCAGCGCGGCGGCCTGCCGCAGTAGCTGCAACCGGTGCTGGGAGAGGCCGAGCCGCTCGCCGACGGCCGCCGCCAGCTCGCTGACCTCCGACACGTGCGGGCCGAGCGACGGCGAGCGCTCCGACTGCACCCGCACGAGGACGTCCGTCGTCTGACGGCTCGCCGACGGACGGCTCAGGTTCTTCTGCGCGTACATGCGGAGGTCGGCCGTGGCGAGCGCGTCGGACGGCGTCCGGGCCTCGTCCGGGATGAGCACGCAGCCGTACGAGGAGGTGATCGCAAAGCCCTCGCCCGCGTCGGAGAGGGCGCCGGCACCCACCCGCGCGGCGGCGTCCACCGCTTCGTCCCGGCCGAGCCGCGTGAGCATGCAGAACTCGTCGCCGCCGAGGCGGTACACGGCGCTGCGGTCTCCCGCAGCCAGCGCCAGCTTGTGGGCAAGCCGCCGCAGGAGGGCGTCACCCGGTAGGTGACCGAAGCTGTCGTTGTAGCCCTTGAACCCGTCCAGGTCGTACAGGGCGAGAGCGAAGCGGTGACCCGAGTCGGGTGCGTGGTGGCACGCGGCGTCGAGGTCGAGGACCAGCTTCCTGCGGTTCTCGAGCCCCGTCAGCGAATCGGTGTGCGCAGCGTCGTACAGCACGCGCCGGGAGTTGCGGAACGTGATCGCCGCGAGCGCGAGCAGCAGCAGCGCCCCCAGCGCCATGCCCGGCGGCGCCCAGCCGACCGTGGCGAGGAACGCGGCGGCCGGATCAGGATCGCTCGCCACGACGTACCAGTGGTTCGCGTTGTTCGGCGTGTCCGCGAGCCGCTGGAACGCGACGCGCCGGCTCGCGACCGTGGCCACGCCGCCGTCACGGCCACTGCCGATGAGCGTTGCGAATCGGCGATCGCCCGGCCGGCCGAGCGACGCACCGACGCGCTGCGGGACGCGGCTGTCGACGATCACGGCCCCGCTGTCGGCGTCCACGATCACGACGTCGTCGTCCCCGGCGGTCACGGTCGCCGCCCGCCGGAACGACTCCAGCGTGACCTCGAAGTGCACGATCCCGGCCGCCGGCGTCCCCGTGCCGGGCACCGGCGTCGAGTTCGAGATCACCCACTCGTGCGTGTCGGGCGAGACGTAAGGCTTCGCCTGGAACACCTCGCCGGCGGCCAGCGCGAACGTCGGTCGGAAGAATGGATTGCTGCGCTCGTTCGAGGACAGGTCGCCGAAGCCGGCCCGCACGCCGCGGACGTAGCGCCCGTTCTCGGCACCGCTGCGGTCGATGAAGCAGACCTCGCCGATGCTCGCCGGGTACAGGCGCTCGAGATAGGCGAGGCCCTCGTCCGCGTTCCGCGCCGCGCGGCCCTGCGCCAGAATGGTCTCCGTGCGCGAACCGGGCCCGGCGTAGAACTCGCTGAACGCCGGGTTGTGCGCCGTGATCAGGTTGATGGAGCGGGCGCGCCCGAAGTACTCCTGCAGTTGCCCCGCCTCGCTTTCGGCGACGTGCACGAGCGCGCCGTCGTCGGCGCGCTGCCGCTCGCCCCGGTCGTGGCTGCCCAGGCCGATGCTGCCCGCGAGGAGGGCAACGCCGAAGATCAGGGCGAAGAGCGCAACGACACGCATCATGTACGTGTCGACACATCCGGCGGACTCCTTGACGCGTGCGCTCGCACACGCCGGCGACGACCGGGATCGCTCGGCTAAGGTGCATCGCCGTGACCGGTTTCCAGGCCTTCGTGCTCGGCATCGTCCAGGGCATCACGGAGTTCCTGCCGATCTCGTCCTCCGGCCACCTGATCGTCGTCCCCTGGCTCCTCGGATGGGACGACGTCTCCGCCGACGAGCAGTTCAAGCACACGTTCGACGTCGCCACCAACGTCGGCACCCTGCTCGCCGTCGTCAGCTATTTCTGGCGCGACCTGATCCGACTGCTGCGCGCCTGGTTCGGCACGCTCAAGCGGCGCTCGATCACGACGCACGACGAGAAGATCTCCTGGCTCGTCGTCGTCGCCTCCATCCCCGCCGCCGCGTCCGGCGCGCTCGGTGAGAAGTTCTTCGAGTCGAACTTCGGCGAGCCGTGGCAGATCGCGATCTTTCTCGCCGTCTTCGGTGTGCTGCTCGGCATCGCCGACCGGCGTCCCGAGATCCACCAGATCGAGGACCTCTCGATGAGGCACGCCGTCGGCGTCGGACTCGCGCAGGCCCTCGCCCTGATGCCCGGCGTCTCGCGTTCCGGCATCACCATCACCGCCGGCCGGTTCCTCGGCCTCGGCCGGGACGCCGCCGCCCGCTTCTCGTTCCTGATCTACACGCCGATCGTCCTCGGTGCCGTGCTCTACAAGGCAGCGAAGCTCCCCGGCGAGCCGCTCCCGGACGGCTGGCAGTCGACGTTCCTGATCGGCATCGCCGGCGCGGCAATCGCCGGCTTCGCGGCCATCTGGGGCCTGCTCGCCTACCTGCGCAAGCACGACTACCGCCCGTTCGTGATCTACCG
Source organism: Gaiellales bacterium (assembly GCA_038321545.1). Taxonomy (GTDB): domain Bacteria; phylum Actinomycetota; class Thermoleophilia; order Gaiellales; family F1-60-MAGs149; genus VFJZ01. Next base: position 4,338 of record JBBQFB010000177.1, on the reverse strand, counting down.
CCTCGGCGTGGCCGCTGTGATCCTGCTGCTGATCCTCACGGGCATTCGCGACGCCACGCTATAGCCAGCTCGTCGCGTGCCACCGCGACGAACCCGCAGCGCTCCAGCACGCGCTGCGACGGCACGTTGTCGGCGTCCGTCGCGGCCCGGAGGAGCCGCACCTCCGGCTGCGCCCCGAGGAACGCCACCAGCGCGGTCAGCGCCTCCGTCGCGATGCCCCGCCCGCGCACCTCGGGAGCGATCCCGTAGCCGATCTCGACGATCCCTTCGGCCGGCGCGGCGTGGCAGCCGATGCCGCCGACCGCAAGCCCCGTCACGCGCTCCACGACCTGCAGCGTCGCCCACCGCGGATCGACCGGCGCGGGCCAGCTCGCGGTCTCGACGTCACCCGGCGTCGGGTAGCCGGGCGACCACGCGCGCCCGTCGCGACGGCCGGCCAGGATCGCGTCGGCCTCGCCGTCGGCGAGCGGCACGAGGTCGAGCCGCGGCGTCCGGATCACGCGCGCGTCTCGGCGGCGGCCCGGCGTGCCTCGGCCTCGTAACGGTTGCCTGCGTACCGCTCCCACACGTAGGAGAGCGGCATCTGGACCGGGTGGTGCTGCATCTGCCAGACGTGGCAGAGCTCGTGCGTCACGAGGTCGTCCGATGCGCCGCCCGGGCCGGGCGGTCTTCGCAGCAGGATCGCCCAGTGCGTCGCGTACCCGTCGAAGCGCCGGAACGCCGGGATGCGGAAGAACCACGGCGTCACGAGCAGCCGCACGTGCCGCATCCGGATCGGATGCTCGTACCAGTCGAGGGTATCGAGGCGGCGGCGGGCCCGCTCGAGCGCTGCGCGCGACTCGGGCCTCACGTGGTGGGAGCGTCGAGCACCAGCACCGGAGCGCCGTTCACGTCCTGGATCTTGTACGAGTAGCGGGCGTTGCCGGTCAGCTGCTCGACGAGGTCGCGCTCGGCCGACGTGGCCAGCCTGGCCGGAGTCGGCGCCGGCTCGGAGAGCGTCTTCGAGACCGGATGGTCGAGCTCGCCGCCCAGGTTCTGCTTCTTGAACAGGAGCGCCCACGACGTGGTCGAGCCGACCGGCGGCGGCATGAACACCACGACCGCGTCGGTCGAGCCGACGTACTTGAACGTGTACAGCGCGATCTCGAGGGCCTCGCGCCGCAGCAGCCGGTCGCGGTCGGTCGAGGGCTCGCCGGTGCGGATCGAGCAATGCTCCCCCAGCCCGCACATCTCGTACGCGACGGTGTTCGCGCCGTCGATGATGTCGTACTGGTTCTGCCCGGGGACGGCCACGAACTGGATCTGCTGCGAGCCGACGCCGGCGTCGCGGGCCGAGACAACCACCATCTGCTGGTGGCTGTCGTCGAGCTTGTAGCCGGGCGCGACGTAGTCGGCGATCTTCTGCGCCTTCTCGAGCCGCTCGCCGGTGGGTCGGAACGACGACCACCTGGCGGGTGCGCCGGGCCGGAAGCCGGTCAGCGCCATCACGGTGCCGAGCGCGCCCAGCACGAAGATGCCGAGGACCACGGCGTAGGCGGCGGAGAACCGTCGCTGGACGCCGACCGAGACGGCCGACGGCCTGGCGACGTACGGGACGAGCTCGCCCGGCGTCTCGGCGACGAGCTCGCCGGGCGTCTCGGCGACGATCAGCTCGGTGGCCGTCGCAGCGACCGGCTCGACGGCCTCGCCGACGGCCACCTCGGCGTCGGCGATCGCCTCGGGCTCGGCGTCGGCGGGCTTCAGATCGTCGGCCACGAACGCTCCTGCGTGAGGTCGATGGTCGGCTCGACCAGCCCGACCTCGTCGAGCAGATCGACGACCTCGTCACCGTGCATCTCGCGCTTCTCGATCAGCACCTCGGCGACCTGCCGGACGCCGTCCTTGTTGGCGCGGACGAAGTTGAACGCGATCAGGTACGCCTGACCGAGAATCTGCGCGGCATTCGCGCGCTTCGTCGGGTCGGACAGGACCGATCCGAGGGTGTCACCCGTCATCGGGCCGCCCTGGGCGCGGTTCATGATGCCCAGGCCGAGCTTCTCGAACCGCTTCATCAGCTTCTCGCGCTGCTCGTCCTCCTCGGACTGGCGCGGGTACTTGCCGGTCAGGTCGATCCGCTCGGGCGCCATCGCGCACATGCCGACCATCCACGCGCTGCGCATGGTGGCGCTCTGCACGTCGCCGCCGACGCCGGTCGAGTTCTCGCCGTAGAAGACGTGCTCCGCGGCCATGGCGCCGAGCGTCCAGATCAGCCGGCCCATCTCCTCGCTGCGCCAGGACGAGAACCGCTCGTCCTTCTCGAGGGCCTGGTGGTGGCCGAGCGAGCCGCCGCGCTTGCGGATCGACAGGCGCGTCGACTCGGAGCGCTTCATGTAGACGTGAGCAGCGGTCGCGTGGCCCGCCTCGTGGATGGCGACGGCCCGCGTCTCGTCGGGCACGTAGTCGATGTTGACGGCGGTGCCGGACTCGACGGTTGTCATCGCGTCGACGATGTCGGCCCACCCGAAGGCCTCGCGGTTGGCGTCGTGCGCGACCGTCAGCGCCATCGAGCAGACCTGCTCGATCATGGCCGGCGAGTAGCCGCTCGTGATGCGGGCGAGCTCGTCGCGGCGCTTCTCGAGATCGAGATCGGGCTCGTGCGCGACCTTCCGCAGGTAGAGGTCGAAGATGTCCTTGCGATCCTCTTTGGTGGGCGTGCGGAAGTAGATGTGGCGTCCCATGCGGCCGGCGCGCGTGAGGGCCGGATCGAGCGATGCGAGCGGAACGTTGCACGCGCCGATGAAGTAGATCTGCTCCTTGCGGAGCTTCGCCGGCGGCATCCGCAGCGACACGTTGCCGACGCGGTTCGGGATGAAGAACAGCGCATCGAGCAGCACGTTCACGCGGCCCAGCATCTTGCGCCCGAAGCTCGGGTTGCCGATGCCGTCCATGACGACCAGCAGCTGGTTCAGCGCCAGGCCGCCGCCACCGCCGCCGAACATGCCCCCCATGATTCTCGCGATGCCGTTGCGCTGGACGGGCGTCGCCGGCTCGCGCTCCGTGAACAGGCGGTCGCGCCAGGCCGACGTCTCGAGCACGAGGTCGCCGCTGGAGGAGACCGAGCCGTTGCTGCCGTGAAACGCGAAGGCCTCGAAGGGCAGCACGCCGTTGATGACCTCGGATCCGCCCATGCCGGAGTGCGAGGGCTGCCCGGTGCCGAGGCTCTGACGGCGCATGCCGACGGCGTCGATCTCGTCGATGAAGACGATGCACTGGCCGCCCCACTTGCGCGCCAGCCGCTTGGCCTTGCGCGCCAGGAACCGGACGATGACCGCGTCCATGCCGATGAACGTCTGGGCGAAGCCCGAGCCGGGAATCGTCACGAAGGGGCAGTTGAAGCCGGTCGCGATGGCCTTCGCGAGCATCGTCTTGCCGGTGCCGGGCGCTCCCAGGAACAGCAGGCCGCGCTCGCGCTTGCCTCCCGCCTGCTCGAAGCGCTCGCCCGACTGCCAGAGCGTCACGACGCGCCGGATCTCCTCCTTCGGCTCGGCCTGGCCGCGGACATCGTCGAGCTTCACGCCCCACGTCGCGTCGCCGGGCTCGAACGACTGGATCTGGCCGATGCCCATCGCCATCAGGGGACCGAGGAAAATGACGAAGTTGATGATGAACAGCAGGAACAGCTGGACGATCATCTGGACGCCCTGCGTCGGGTTCGAGAACAGCGACGAGAGCGCGTCCTGGAGGGACGATCCGGGGTGGAACCCGAACCATCCGCCGACGAAGTCGAAGACCCAGACGGCCCACTTCAGCCACAGGAAGAAGAGGCCGCCGATGGCGCCGAAGGCGGCCAGCCACAGCAGCGGCGAGAGGATGAACGCGCGCCCGAAGCGCAGGCGCGACGTCCAGAACCACGAGCGGCGCCGGGCGCGCGCGTCGCGATCCTGGTAGGCGGACACCTCGGCGCCGTACAGGTTCGGCCACGGGATCCAGCGGTGGAAGAGCACGTCGAGCATGCCGCGCACGACCACCATCGCGACCGTCGCGATGATGCCCTTGAGGAAGAACGACATGTCGGGGTAGCGCGACCCGACGATCACGAGGGCCAGCGGCCAGACCGGTAGTACGGCCAGCGTCGCGATCGTCGTGAGCCGGCCCCACTTGTCGGCAAGCTCGTTCACCGCGGCCGGTGCCTCGGCTGTCGTGCCTCTATGGAGCTCGGGTAGACGCGGCTGCTGCTCGGCGATCGCCATGTTCCGTCCCAGTGTACCCCGCGTTGAGCGGCCGGTTTATTTCCGTATCCATGAACCTCTACGCCCTCGGCGGCGGGACGGATCGGCTCCCGTACCGATCGCGCAACGC
>JBBQFB010000176.1:0-8301 GCA_038321545.1 Gaiellales bacterium | reverse complement strand
CAACGGGCAGTGGTGGATCAGCGTCAACCAGTGCGGCGCGACGCCCTCCGGCACGCTGCTCGGAGCGAGTCGCGTGCTGTCGCCGATGGGCGAGGTCATCGCCGAGGCGACGCGGGTGGGGTGCTCGAAGAAGTCGTCCAGCCCCGACCGGAAGCGCCACAGCCGCGCTAACAGGCCGACGTGCTCCTCGGCCGTCAGGGCGGGGTACCGCGACACCTCCTCGGTGCTCTCCGGGTAGTAGTCGTCGGGATGCAGCACCGGCAGGGCGCTGCGCCGCGTGTCGACGCCGAAGATCGGGAAGTAGAGCTCCATCGGGTGCTCGACCGCCGGCGTCGCCTCGGCCAGTTCGGCCCCCAGCCGTGCGATCGTCCGGGCCGTCTGCTCGGTGAGCGCACGGACGTCGTCGTCGACGGCGAAGTGTCCCAGAGTCGCCGTCCAGGCGACGCGCAGCCCGGCCAGTGGCGCGGGTTTGCCGGCGTTGGCCAGCTCGGCTGCGAGCTCGGGCAGCGGCTCGCGCCGGGCGACCGGGTCGAGCGAGTTGTGGCCTGCCATCACCTCGAGCAGCGCGACGGCATCGGCGACCGTGGCGGCGATCGGGCCGTGCGTCAGAAACAGCATCGAGTCGTCCGGGATCGGCCAGGTCGGGATCCGTCCCAGCGTCGGCTTGATGCCGAACACGCCGCACATCGACGACGGCGCCGTGATCGATCCGGCGGAGTCGGTACCCGTCGCGCCGGTCACCAGGCCGGCGGCCACCGCCGCCGCCGACCCGCCGCTCGAACCGCCGGTGGTGAGCGCGCGATCGCACGGGTTGCGGGTCTCGGGTCCGAGCCGGTTCTTCGTCTCGCCGAGGAGGCCGAACGCCGGCGTGTTGGTCTTGCCGACGATCACGGCACCGGCGGTCCGCAGCCGGGCGACCGCGATGCAGTCGGCATCGGGCACGTTGTCGCGGAAGGCGAGCGATCCGTACGTCGTGCGGAGCCCCTGCGTCTCCTGCAGGTCCTTGACGCCGATCGGCACGCCGAGCAGCGGCGCCGTGTCGCCGCCCGCAAGCCGGCGGTCGGCAGCGTCGGCGGCGTCGAGCGCACCCTCGGGATCGAGCGTCAGGAAGGCGGCCAGATCGCCCTCCCGCTCGATGGCGGCAAGGGTCGCCGTCACCACCTCACGGCTTGACACACGTCGTTCGCGAAGCGCCTCGCGCAGTCCGATCAATCCGTCGTACGGCATGCGGCCGATCGTAGCGCCGCTCGTGCGGTCGGCGTCGTCAGCCGTCTGCGACGGCCTGCTCGAGCGCCGCGATGATGAACGCCGCCGACGTCGCGCCCGGATCCTGGTGGCCGACCGAGCGCTCGCCGAGGTACGACGCGCGTCCCTTGCGGGCGGGCATCGCGATGGTCGCCCGCATGCCGTCCTCGGCCGCCATCCGGGCAGCGGCCAGCGCCTCGCCGAGCGGCACGCCGGCCTCGCCGGCAGCCTGCAGCGCGGCGGCGGCGGGGGCCAGCGCATCCACCATCGTCTTGTCCCCCGGCTGTGCCTCGCCGAGCTCGACGATCGCCGTCACGGCCGCCGCCAGCGCCGCGGCCATGCCGGTGGTCGTGATCGTGCGCTCCTCGCCCAGCGTCTTCCCGGCGCGACGCAGGGCCGAGCCCCACAGCGGGCCGCTCGCGCCGCCGACGGTCGAGATGAGCGTCGAGCCGGCGAGCACCAGCACCCTGCCCGGCACGGCATCCGATTCGAGCCCGTCCAGGCGTTCGGCGACGGCCGTGAAGCCGCGCGTCATGTTGTCCGCGTGGTCGGCGTCGCCGATGGCCGCGTCGAGGTCGGTGAGGTATTCGCGCTGGGCGGCGAACGTGGCGGCGCAGTTCCGCATCCAGCGCACCAGCAGCTCGGTACCTGCGGCCGGCCCGGAACCCCCGCTCACGCGCCCCACCGGAGTGCCGCGGTCTTCACCGGCGCGTCCCACAGCGCCTCGAGCTCGTCGTCGAGTAGCAGCAGCGTCACCGACGCACCGGCCATCTCGAGGCTGGTGACGTACGAGCCGACCAGCGAGCGGCCGATCCCGATGCGCCGCTCGCCGAGCAGCCGCTGCACCTCGTTGAAGAGGATGTACAGCTCGATCAGCGGGGTGCCGCCGAGGCCGTTCACGAATGCCAGCACCGACGAGCCCGGCGGCGGCTCGAGGTCGTCCAGGATCGGCGCCACGATCAGGCCCGCGATCTCTGCCGCCGAGGTGTGCGGGACGCGGCGGCGGCCCGGCTCGCCGTGGATGCCGACGCCGACCTCGATCTCGTCCGGCCCCAGGTCGAAGGTCGGCGAGCCCTTGCCGGGCGTCGCGCACGACGTCAGGGCGACGCCGAAGGAGCGCGACCGAGCGTTCACGCGCGCGGCCACGGCAGCGACCTCGGCCAGCGAGCCGCCGGCCTCGGCGCGGGCGCCGGCGATCTTCTCGGCCAGCAGCGCGGCGCCGGTACCGCGACGGCCGGCGGTGTACAGCGAGTCCTGCACGGCGCAGTCGTCGTCGATCAGCACGGTGACGACCTCGATCGCGTCGTCCTCCGCCAGCTCGGCCGCCAACCGGAAGTTGAGCACGTCGCCGGTGTAATTCTTGACGAGGTGGACGACTCCGGCGCCTCCATCGACGGCACGGGTGGCGGCGGCGATCTGGTCGGGCACCGGCGACGAGAAGATGGCGCCGCACGCTGCGGCGTCGAGCATGCCGGCGCCGACGAACCCGGCGTGGAGCGGCTCGTGGCCCGACCCACCGCCCGACACGATCCCGACCTTGCCGAGCACCGGCGCGTCGGCCCTGATCACCAGCCGCTGCTCGAGGTCGACCCGCACCAGCCCGATGTGTGCGACGGCGATTCCCGCCAGCGCCTCGATGACGACGGCCTCGGGCTCGTTGACGATCTTCTTCACGGGCACCGATTCTAGTGCTCGGGGGCTAGCCCCCCATCGCCGGTAGTGCCATCCGCGCATCGGCGGGTGGGGGTTTCGCGCGGCAGACACCTGTCGACCGCCCACCGGGGAAGGGCGCTGGAGACGACGCTTGGGTTGTTCCTCCGAACGTCCTCTCCCAAGGAGCTTTCTTCATCATGCAAGGCAAGCGGAATCTCGCGCATCGAATGGGTCGCTGGAGCGGGATGCACCCGTGGCTCGCGATCATCGGATGGGTCGCGTTCGTCGCGACCAGCTTCGTGATCGGCGGCTCGGTCACGCAGCACACGCTCGACAAGGCCGACACCGGTGTCGGCGAGTCCGGCCGGGCCACCAAGGCCCTCGACCGGGCGTTCACGGATGCCGACCAGCCGGCCGAAGAGTCGATCTTCGTCCAGAGCCGTTCCGGCAAGCTCGGCAGCAAGGATGTGACGGCCGTCGTGGCCGAAGCCACCAAGCGGCTTCAGTCGACCGGTGTGGTCGGCGAGATCGCCGACGTCGAGCTCTCCCAGAACGGCACCGCCGCGCGGCTGCCGTTCACCGTCAAGGGCGATCCCGACAAGGCGAGCGGCAAGGTCGCGCCGATCGAGGAGGCCACGAAGGCGCTCGCCGCCGGCCACCCCTCGCTGCGGATCGAGGGCTTCGGCGACGCCACCAGCGGCAAGCATTTCGACGACAAGCTCGCGTCCGACTTCCAGAAGGCGGAGCAGCTGTCGATCCCGATCACGCTGATCATCCTGATCGTCGCGTTCGGTGCGCTGCTCGCAGCCGGCATCCCGGTGCTGCTCGGCATCACGTCGGTGTTCGCCGCCTTCGGCCTCAGCACGCTCTCGAGCCAGTTCGTCGCTACGGGCGAGAGCACCCAGATCCTGATGATGCTGATCGGCATGGCCGTCGGCGTCGACTACTCCCTCTTCTACCTCAAGCGTGAGCGCGAGGAGCGCGCCCGCGGTCTCGGCAAGCTGGCGGCGCTCGAGGCCGCAGCTGCAACCAGCGGCCGCGCGGTGCTGGTCTCCGGCCTGACCGTGATGGCATCCCTCTCGGGCATCTTCCTGATGGGCGATGCGGAGGGCGGCGGCATGGCCATCGGCTCGATCCTCGTCGTCGGCGTCGCGGTGCTCGGCTCGTTGACCGTGCTGCCGGCCGTGCTCGTCAAGCTCGGCGACCGCGTCCATCGCAGCCGCCTGCCCTTGCTGCGCCGCATCAAGCGCGAGGAGCGCGACTCCCGCGTCTGGGGCTTCGTGCTCGGCCACGTGCTGCGCCGCCCCGTCGTCGCACTGGTCGCCGGCGTCGCCGTGCTCGCCGCTCTCGCCGTCCCGGCGATCGGCATGCACACCAAGGTGACCGGACTCGAGGACATCCCGCGGGACTCCTTCCCGGTGCTGAAGACGTTCGACCGCATCCAGGCGGCCTTCCCCGGCCAGCGCCCCGGCGCCGAGGTCGTCATCCGGGCCGGCGACGTGACGGCTCCCGCCGTGCAGGACGCCGTCAAGTCATTCCAGGCGAAGGCGATCGCGTCGGGCCAGGCGATGGCCCCGTTCGACAGCCAGACCAGCCGTGACTCGAAGGTGCTCCACCTGACAGTGCCGGTCGTCGGCGACGGCTCGAACAAGCAGTCGCAGGCTGCCGTGACCGAGCTCCGCGGGCAGATCATCCCCGCCACGCTCGGCTCGGTCTCGGGCGTCACGGTCGACGTCGGCGGCTCCGCCGCAGAGAGCATGGACGCCACCGACAACCTCTCGCAGCACGCTCCGATCGTGTTCGGCTTCGTGCTCTCGATGGCGTTCCTGCTGCTGCTCGTCACGTTCCGGTCGATCGTGATCCCGATCAAGGCGATCATCCTCAACCTGCTCTCGGTCGCGGCCGCCTTCGGTGTGCTGACGCTGGTCTTCCAGCACGGCCTGGGCGAGGTCATCGGCCTACCCCACACCACCGGCATCGTCTCGTGGCTGCCCGTGTTCCTGTTCGTGATCCTGTTCGGCCTCTCGATGGACTACCACGTGTTCATCATCAGCCGCATCAAGGAGGGCTGGGACAAGGGCCTCAGCAACGAGGACGCCGTCGAGCAGGGCATCCGCAGCTCGGCCGGTGTCGTGACCGCGGCGGCGACGGTGATGGTGGCGGTGTTCTCGATCTTCGCGACGCTCTCGCTGGTCGACCTGCAGGAGTTCGGCATCGGCCTGGCCGCTGCGGTGCTGATCGACGCCACGCTGATCCGCGGCGTCGTGCTGCCGGCCTCCATGAAGCTCCTCGGCAAGTGGAACTGGTACATGCCGAGCGTGCTCGGCTGGGTGCCGTCGTTCGCGGAGGGCAACCACGGTCTGGAGGGTGCCCGCGCGTAGCTCGCCCGACATCCCCGGCACGACTGACGGCCCGCCATCCGGCGGGCCGTCGGCGTTGTCCGGTCGTCTGGCCGGGATCAGGCGGAGACCGACGCGCGGTACAGCGCGACCGCCTCGCTGAACGCGGCCAGCGTCTCCCGTGTGGACGGCTCGAGCGACGCGATCACGTGGTCGGCGCCCGCCTCGGCATGGGCGATCAGACCGGCGGCCACGTCCTGCGGCGTCCCGCGCAGCGCGGGGCCTTCGGCGTCGGCCGGCGCCCCCTCGTACCGAACGGTGATGCCGACCGTGATCGAGAGCGTGGCCGGATCGCGCCCGACGCGCTCGCAGGCCTCCATCAGCTGGCCCTTGATGCTGCTCAGCCGCTCGTCGGGCAGCCCGAACCACGCGAGGTTCCAAGCGTCGGCGTGGCGTGCGGTCAGCTCCAGCATCCGGGGCATCTTGGACGCCACCAGGATCGGAAGATCCTTGCGCGCCGGGGGGCGCAGCACCGCGTCCCGCGCGCTGACGTAGGTGCCGTCGAGGTCGGCGCGGCCATCGCGGATCAGGCTCGTGATCACGTCCAGCGACTCCTCGAACCGGCTCACCTTGTGGTCGGTCGGCCACCCGAACGCGTCGTACTCCGGGTCGTGCCAGCCGGCGCCGACTCCGAGGATCAGCCGGCCGTCGCTGACGTGGTCGAGGGTTGCGGCCATCTTCGCGAGCAGCGCCGCATTGCGGAAGCCCGTGCACATCACCAGCGTGCCGAGCTCGACGCGGCTGGTGGCCTCGGCGATCGCCGACAGCACCGTCCAGCACTCGTGGATGCCGGTGGTGACGCCGTCGAAGCGGAACAGCACGTGGTCGAACACCCACACGGAGTCGAGCCCGGCCGCCTCCGCGTCGATCGCGATGTCGCGGACCAGCGAGTACGGCGGCGCCCCGTCGTCTCCGTCCTCCTCGGCGATGGGCAGCACGACTCCGATCCGCATCTCACGACCTCCACGCTGGACGGGGTGAGCGTATCGAGGCCGTACCCGTCGCGCGGCGTCGCGCTAGGGTTGGTGCCGGTATGGCCGACACACCCCCTCCCGAATCGCCCGACCACGAGCCGAGCGAGGCCGAGGCCGACTCCGATCGCATCGACGAGGCCTCCGACAAGAGCTTCCCGGCGTCCGATCCGCCCGGCTTCTGGGCCGGCGACGACGAGCCGAAACACCCCGGGCGCGACGCCTCGTAGCGCGGTCGATCAGTGCCGGCAGGCGTGGTGGCCGGCACGCGCGGGCTGCGCCACGACCGCCGGTCGCGTCGTCAGGCGGACGCCCGGCGACGTCAGCGTCGCCGTGGGCTTCCGAGCCGTCCAGACGATCGTCGCTTGGCCGGTGACGGGGTCGAAGGCCGCATCGGCGGTGGAGGGCCGGTCCAGCTCCGAGACGGTCTCAGGAGCACCGAAGGCCGTGGTGCCTCCGGGCAGCATCCCGGCCACGATCTGCTCGGCCGTCTGCGGGTCGTCGAGCGTTATCAAACCCCAGACCACGAGCACGGTGCCGCCCGCGCTGACGGCGACGTCCTGGACGGCGCCGAACGGGGCGAGATCGGTCGCGCTGCCGAACGTCCCACCGGTGGTGCTGGTGGCGACGCGGACCGGAAACCCGGTGACGGGCTTGCCCACGGCCTGCGACCAGGCCACGGCGGCGGTGCCGTCGGGCGCGACGCCGAGCGCGACGCGGCCCGGCGAGCGGGAGACGCCGGCACCGGGGTCGAGCACGCGTGCTGCGGCGAACTTCGCCGCTCCGGCCGCCCGCCGCGCGGCGCGGACGACGAACGGGAGGTTCGCTTCCTCGCCGCCGTCCTGCGAGCCCCACGCGACGAAGACGGCGCCGGTCGACGTGACGCCGGCGTCGATGTCGGTCGACGATCGGCGCGGACCGACCACGAGTGCGCCACCGAACCCGTGGTTCGCGCGGCGGACGCGCGACAGCACGACGAGCGCGTGGCTGCGGGTCGTCCGGCGTCCGGTGAAGGCGACGACGAGGTCGCCCTGCGCACCGAAGGCGAGCACGGGATCTCCGTCGGACAGCTCCGAGCCGTCGGTGCGCGCGTCACGGGCGAGCGTGACCGCAGGTCGGAAGGCCTTTCCGGCGGGCCGGACGGCGATGCGAAGGCGGCGGCGCTCCGTGAGGCAGTTGCCGGAGCCGTCGCGTGTGCAGGAGAACTCGATCCAGCCGACGGCCAGGTCGCCGCGCGGGCTGGAAGCGAAGGCGAGATGCTCGAGGTTGGTGATCGTCACGAGCGGGCGCGCGGCACCGACGGTGCCGTCGGTGCGGCCGAATGCGACGTCGAGCCGCGTCCGCGAGTCGTGCTTGAAGTCGGTGGCCCTCGTCAGCAGCCGCTGGCGCAGCAGCACGGTGCGTGTGCCGTACACGGCGATCGGCTGGGCGAGCACGCGCGGGACGGTCCGCAGCACCTGGCCCGACGTCGACGCGATCGTCGTGACCCGCGGGCCGCTCACGCACGACGGCGACCAGCCGACGATGCCGGCGCTGCCGGCCCCGTAGGCGACGCTCGGCGCGCACTGCGTCGATGGGCCGATCGCGATCGGCGTCGACCAGGGTGCGGCGGCGTCGGCCGCCGCGGGTGCTCCCAGCAGGGCCAGCAGGAACACGCACGTGAGAGCGCGGCGCACGGGTCGCACGATAGCGGCCGCAAGTGCTGGCGATCCGTGCGGGCAAATGCAGGGAAGAGCCGCAACCGGGGAGGCGACAGGGGGACGTGCTGGATCGCGGTCTTCGGGCTGAGCCGGTTCGAGCTGCGCTGGGCGAGTCTGCGGCGGGCGGATTGCAGCCTTCGCGGCCCAGCAGCTTCGGGCCGCGCTGGGCGGGTCTGCGTTGGGTGCCGCGGATTTCGGGTGGGGTATTCGGTACTGGGAGTAGCGCTGGTGAGGCGTTCGACGGCTTGCGATGAGTGGGGTCCGCGCCGCAGCCCGGAGCTTGCGCCGGGCCGGGGTTGTCTGTCGTAGGTCGGGCGAGCGGCCGTGTCGGAT
>JBBQFB010000175.1:0-8319 GCA_038321545.1 Gaiellales bacterium | reverse complement strand
GGCGCTCGTCGCGACCACGACGGTCTTCGTCGCGGCGTTGCGCTTCACGACGGTCGCCCGAAACGCCTTCGCGTCGGCTGCGGGCGCTACCAGCAGCAATGCTGCGATTGCGCCGAGTACGAACTTCTTCAAGGTGTCCCCCCTTGGACGTGCGGAAGGGCCTTCCGCACGGTGTGGCGCTGCTCCGCCAACTCCCCGAGGCTAGCCACGGCCCGCAGTCCGCAGGGTTTTGGGTGCCTAAAAATGCACTAACGGACTTAGGTCAACCTGTTCCAACAGCTGTCCGATCCCGCTTCCTACGCCGAACGATCTGCTCACTCGATGGGGTCGAGCACCAGCACGGGGATCACGCGCTCGGTCTTCTGCTGGTAGTCGGCGTAGCTCGGGTACGCCGCGACGGCGCGCTCCCACCAGATCGCCTTCTCCTCACCGCTGACCTCGCGGGCCATGTACTCGCGCTTCACGGTCCCGTCCTGAAGCTCAACGTGAGGTTCAGCTTTAACGTTGCCGTACCAGACCGGGTGCTTCGGGGCTCCGCCGATGGACGCCACGATCGCATACGTCCCGTCGTGCTCGACGCGCATCAGGGGGACCCAGCGCAGCTTGCCGCTCTTCGCGCCGCGGATCGTCACGAGCACGACATCGCGCCCCTGGATGTGGACGCCGTCGGTCGTTCCGTTCGCGAGAATCTTCTCGGTCTGTTCGCGAACCCAGTCGACGGGGCTCAGCTCGTACGTTCCTTCAAGGGCCATGAGGGAGTCAACGGATCCACGTGCGCGCACATTCCGTGACGGCGTCGGCGAGCTGCTCGATGTCGTCCCGGTCGCAGTACACCTGTGCCGAAACGCGCACGGCGAGGCCTTCGTCGTCGGCGAGGACGGGGATCTCGATGCCCTGCTCGTCGAGCGCCGCCTGGAGTCGTGTCGCATCGTCGCGGTCGCGCCCGAACACGGGTGGGAGCCGCACTGCGACCATCGCCCCGAGCAGCTCGTCCGGCGTCGCGAAGGTCGTTCCCCACCGTTCGGCGAGGGCCGGGCCGGCCCAGCGGGCGAGCGCGTGGTTGTAGTCGTAGATGGCGCCGATGCCGCCCGCACCGCCGAACGCCTGCATCAGCTCGATCGCGAACGGCGCGGCCAGGAACGCAGACGGATCGCGGGTTCCCACGACGTCGAACTCGGCCGCGATGCCGTTGTCGAGGCCCCACGAGATGACCGCCGGGTGCAGGGCCGCGCGGTGCTGCTCCGCGGCCCAGAGGATGCCCGCGCTGCGGGGCGCCCAGGCCCACTTGTGGAGGTTCGCGGCGTACCAGTCCACGCCGAGGGCATCGATGTCGACCGAGACGTTGCCGGGCACGTGGGCGCCGTCGGCGAGCACGAGCACGTCGTGCTCGTGGCAGCGCGCGGCGATCTCCGCGATCGGCAGGACGAGCGCGGTGGACGACGTGATGTGGTCGATGACGAGGAGGCGCGTCCGCGGCCCGAGCCCCGCGACGACGGCCTCGACGTAGGCGTCGGCGGTGGCGCCGGGCAGCGGGAGCGGGATCGTGCGCACGATCGTTCCATGCGTGCGGGCGGCGTAGCTTGCGACGTTCGTGACGCCGCCGTAGCCGAGGCTGGTGACGGCGATCTCGTCGTCCGGGCCGAACGGGTACGACCGCAGCACGGCGTTCGCGGCCGCGGTGATGTTCTCGACGAACGCCAGGGTGTCGCCAGGTACGCCGACGAGGTCGCCGACGGCAGCGGCAGCAGTGCGCAGACGGGTCGGCGAGGTGGCCGTCCCGGTGATGTCGGCGAGCTCGCGGAGCATGAACCGAGCCGGGTGTCGTTCGATCTCGTCGACGATCGCCCGTTGGTGCTCGAGCACGCGCCGGGGCGGAGCGCCGACGGTGCCGTGATTGAGGTAGGTGACGTTGCGGTCGAGGAGCCACTCGCCCCGCAGCGACCGTCCGAAGGCGGGCATCACGGCAGCCTAGTCCGACCCGCGCATCTCTCGCGCGGATCGCACGAAACGCGCCGGTTTCGACCAATCCGGTGCCAGCACCGTCACGTCGCTGCCGGCAGGTCGGCCGGAAAAACAGCCCGCCCTAGCTGGTGAGATCGCGCGCGGGCGCCTGCCAGCGAGCCGCCTGCGCAGCGACGTCGAGTCGCTCTGCAGCGACGAGAGCACGCGTGGCGGCCGACCCGGTGTCGCGGCCGATGGCACCGCGGACCGCCAGGCGCAGCCCGAGCGGGGCGAGCTTGAGACTGCCGCGCCTCGGCTCGGGTACGTGCTTCGGATCGCGGTAGACCGCGAGCGCCAGCGCCCGCACGAGATCGGGATCGGCGCGCTCGCCCGTTGCCTGCTCGATGCGGTGCTCGATCAGCGACCCGACAACCTGCAGCTCCCGGACACCGCGGCGCACCGTCATGCCCGCCGCCAGTGCCGTCGAGGCGACCAGCACCGACGGGATGCGCGCGAACCGGCCGGCGCCGCGGGCGATCCGGATCATCGGCACGACGGCGATCGCGACCTTCTGCACCTGGTCGGAGAGCAGTTCCAGGTGCTCGTCGCCCTGCAGCAGCGCCTCCCCCTCCGCCGCGGTCGTGACGCGCTCGGGCGTGGTCAGCATGCGTCCGACGCCCGCCTGGTAGGTGCGGGAAGCGGCGTCGACGACTGCTGCGCGGGCCACGGAGACGGTCACCAGCGGAGCGCCGTCGCTGCGGCGAAGCCGTGCCCGCACGGCATCGCGACGTTTGGGAAGCTCGGGTGGGTTGGTCGTCATGAAGCTCACAGCGTCCTCGAGGACCAGAGGATCGCCGCCAGCACGACGCTGACAAGCGAGACGATCAGCCCGACGATCCAGAAGGCGACGTCCTGCGTGCCGAGGATCGCTGCGAGGCCGACCGAGATGCCGACGATGCCGCTGGTCGCGACCAGGCGGACGAACACCGACTCGATGCCGCGCCGCTCGGTCGCACGCGGGCCGATGAAGGTCGGCGGTGCGGGCTCGGCGTCGCCCTCCGTGTCGGCATCGGGCACGTGCTCCACGTCGAGGGTGCCGTTCGCGACCTCCACCACGGGCTCGTCGGGGCGAGGGTCGTCGGGAGACATCATGGTCAGGTGTTCCCGCAGCTGCGCAGATCGAACCGAAAGCCGAAACCGGACGAGCTCGCAACCGAGCTCGAGAAGCGTGCCGGCCCGCTCCGGCACCGGCTCGAGCGGGCGCGGCAACCCGGGCGCGCACGCGTCGGCGTGGCCCCCCCGGTGGTGGCTCTGTGTCAGCGGCGCTCGCGGATGATCGGGCAGTTGCGCGCCGACCACATCTCGAGTCCGTATCCGTCCCAGAAGTCCAACGCGAACGGGTGGTGGTACGGGCACTTGACCGGATCGGCCAGGGGGCAGGTCGGACAGAACTCCGCCATGTGCGGCTGCACGCGCGCGACGATGGCGGGCATCGCCGCCGCCTCCGACGCAGGCGGCATCGGCGCGGGCATCGGGTGGGCGTCGTGCGGCGGAACGGCGCCGAGGCCGGCGGCCGCGTCGGCCGCGAGCGCCGCCGGGTCGCGGTCGGCCGGTGAGCCGTACCCGCCGCCGCCTGCCGTCCGCATCGAGAACTGATCGCCGCGTCGCAGGGTCAGGCCGCTGAACTTCGACGGCAGCTCCTCCCACTCCGTCGTCCCGGCGCGGCGCACCAGCAGGCGATTCCCCGCACCGGCACCGCCGCCGTCGAGGCCGTACGGCCGCGTCCGGAACCGCTCGCCGAGTGCGCTCACCTCGATCTCGTCGGCCAGCAGCTCGTACGTGCGGACGGTGCCGAGACCGCCCCGGAACTGCCCGTCGCCGCCCGATCCCTCGTTCAGCGCGACCTCCACGACGCGCAGCGGCAGGTCGGTCTCGAGCACCTCGGTCGGGTAGTCGTTGAAGTTCGACGTCGGGTTCGGCACCGATGTCCAGCCGTCGCGGTGCGCGGTCGCGCCCCACCCGCCCTCCTGGAAGAAGTAGAAGCCGAACGGCTCGCCCGTGACCGGGTCGTCGCCCCCGCCGGCGACGTTGATGCACGTCCCGTACGAGCCGGCCGCCACCCTGTCCGGCACCGCCTGGGCGAGGGCGCCCATGACGGCATCGATGATCGTGATGGAGATCTCGGTGACGCCGCCGAACGTCGGCGCCGGCGCGATCGGGTTGAGGAACGAGCCGCGCGGCGCGTGGAACGAGATCGGCCGGAAACACCCGTGGTTGAACGGGATGTGGCCGCCGAGGGTGTGCAGGAAGGCGTTGAAGCACGAGCCGATCGTGTTGCCGTAGCTCGAGTTGATGGGGCCGAGCGCCTGCGCGCTCGAGCCCTCGAAGTCGACCGTGGCCTCGTCGCCGCGGAGCCGGATCTCGACGGCCACGCGGTACGGGACGTCGCTCGCGCCGTCGTCGTCGGCGAGGTTCTCGAACCGGTAGTCGCCGTCGGGCACCTCGGCGATCGCGGCCCGCATCAGGCGCTCGGAGCGGTCCTTGGTGGCCCCCATGGCGGCGACGACGGTCTCGCGGCCGTGCCGGGCCACGAGTGCCCGCAACCGCTGCTCGGCGGTGATGCAGCTGGCGAGCTGCGCGCGGAAGTCGCCGCGCTGGGCACGCGGGAACCGCATGTTCAGCAGGATCAGGTCGAGCACCGCGCGGTTCTCGGCGCCACCCTCGAACCACTTGACGGGCGGGATCCGGATGCCTTCCTGGAACATCGACCGGGCGTTGCCGGGAAACCCCGAGACGGCCATGCCACCCACATCGATGTGGTGGCCGCGGTTCATCGACAGCCCGATCAGTGCCCCGTCGACGAAGATCGGGCGCAGCACGGCGATGTCGGGCAGGTGGCCGCCGCCGCGGTACGGGTCGTTGACCACGATCACGTCGCCCTCGGCGAGATCGTCGTGGCCGAGCTCCATCAGCGCGTACTCGGCCGTCACCGCCATCGCGGCGAGGTGGCTCGGGTCGTAGTTGGCGGTCGCGACGAGCTCGGCGCGCGGATCGAGCAGCGCGCACGAGAAGTCGCGTCCCTCGACGAACACGGCCGACGTCGCGGTCTGGATCATCGTGCTGCCCATCTCGGCGCAGACGCCCTCGAAGGCGCGGCCGAGGATGCGGTCGAGGACGGGGTCAGCCACCGTGCACCTCGAGTACGCCGGAAGGCGTCACCGACAGTGACTGGCCAGGGCCGAGCACCAGCGTCGTGTCGGGCTCCTCGACGATCAGCGGCCCGGCGATCGCCGCGCCGGCGCCGAGCGTGGCGCGGTCGTAGACGGGCACGTCGAGCGATCCGGCGCCGTACAGCTCGATCGTGCGACGGCTCCGCGCCGCCGGTAGCGGCAACGACGACGCGAACTGGGTCGCCGGCTTCGGCGTCACGGCGACGGCGCGCACCCGGAGCGCGACCAGCTCGACGCCGGCCTCGGGGCGGCTGTGCCCGAACCGCCGCTCGTGCTCGGCCTCGAACCGGGCCACGACCGCGGCGAACGGCTCGCCGGGGGCGAGCTCGATCTCGAGCTCGTGCCACTGCCCTGCGTAGCGGACGTCGACCGACGTCTGGATGTCGGGCTCCGGCAGGCCCTCGGCGGCGATCGCCTCGCGGGCACGCTCCGTGAGGGCCGCCAGGCCCGATGTGATCCGGGCCGCATCCGACTCGGTCCGCACCTCGTCGACGACGACGTCGGCGACGGCGCCGCCGGCGGCCGAAAGCGTCGCGGCGCCGGTCGGCACGAAGCCGCGGGGAAGCTCGAGCTCGGTCAGCAGCGACCCGAGGAACAGCGGGCCGGCGCCGCCGAAGGCCACCAGCGCGAAGCGGCGCGGGTCGTGGCCGCGCTCGACGGTCAGCTCGCGCACGAGCGTCGCCATCTCGGCCGTTGCGAACTGCAGCGCGGCGGCCGCGGCGCGGGGGAGGGTCTCGCCGAGCGCGTCGGCGATGGGCTGCAGCGCCCGCGCCGCGGCGGTCGCGTCGAGCGGCATCGCACCGCCCAGGAACCGGTCCGGATCGAGCCAGCCGGCGACGAGCGCGGCGTCGGTGACGGTCGCCTGCGTGCCGCCGCGGCCGTACGCCGCAGGACCGGGATCGGCGCCCGCCGACTCGGGCCCGACCTGCAGCGTGCCGGCGGCGTCGATGCCGATCAGCGAGCCGCCGCCGGCGCCGATCGACCTGATCTCGACCACCGGCACGCGGATCGGGATGTCCCACTCGATGCTGTCGTGGTCGGCGCGGGTCGCGCGGCCGTCGGCCAGCACGCTGACGTCCGCGGTGGTGCCGCCGATGTCGAGCAGGATCAGGTTCGGCTCGCCGAGGGACTGGGAGAGGTGCAGGCCCGACGACACACCGCCGGCCGGGCCTGACTTGACCAGCTCGACGGGGCGCTGCCGGGCGGCGCGCACGCCCATCACCCCGCCGTTCGACTTCATCACCCGGAAGGCCCGCGGCAGCCCCGCCTCGCGCAGCGTGTCCTCGATCGTCCCGAGCGCACGGTCGATCACGGGCGCGAGGCCGGCGGCGATCACCGTGGTCGACGTGCGCTCGTTTTCCTTGCGTTCCGGGGTGACCTCGCACGACAGCAGCACCCGCACGCCGGGCATCGCCGCCGAGATCAGCTCGCCCGCGCGGCGCTCGTGGGCGTCGCCGGCGTACGCGTGCAGGAACGCGATCGCGACAGCCTCGACGCCGGCGGCGCGGAAGGCGGCTGCGGCCGCCGCGACGTCGCCCTCGTCGAGCTGTTCGATCTCGCTGCCGTCCGGAGCCAGACGCCCGCGAGCCTCCAGCCGCAGGGCGCGGGGCACGAGGGCCGCCGGCCGGTCCCAGTCGTGCCCGAACAGCTGTGGCCGCCAGAGGCGGCGAATATCGAGCAGGTCGCGAAATCCGGCCGTGGCGAGCAGCCCGACGGTCGCCAGCCGGCGCTGCGCGAGGGCGTTCGTGGCGACCGTCGAGCCGAACACGAGCGACTCGACCTCGGCGGGCTCGACCACTTGGCGCAGAGCGGCGAGCACGCCACCGACGCCGTCGGCGGTGGTGGGGGACTTCGCCGTGCGGACGGCGCCCGACGCGTCGTACGCGACGACGTCGGTGAAGGTGCCGCCCATGTCCACGCCGACGATCACGGGCGCCAGTGTGTCCGATCAGCGTGACGCGACGCGGGGCGCTGCGGTGCAACCCACCGTTCGGCGCCGGGTCAGGGGCTCCGGCGTACCTCGCCGCTTCGGACGCGTTCGCTCATGAGCCGGCGAAGCCGAACGACCCGACCAGTCGCGCGTCGGCGGCCACCGGCGGCTCGGTGCAGCGCCCTGCGATGTCCCGCGTGAACTCCGCGAAGGCCGTCGTGTCCGGCAGCGGGTTCTCGGCGCCGTCCTGAAGCGACGCGACGTGGACGAAGCTGACACCGTCGTCGAGCAGGAACGTCGCGTACCGGAACCCGGTGGGAGCACGCTGCGCGAGCTCGGCGTAGACGCCCTCGACCAGCCGGCGGTTCTCGTCGGCGTGGCCGGGCTTCACCTTGTAGCGGACGACGACCTCACCCATCGGGGGACCTCCAGCGGTAGATTCGTTCGGCCAACAGGGTAACATGATTGTTACCACAGTTGGCTTCAGGTCGTTTCGTGGGCTCGATTCCGTAACGCGGGCGTCACCGGTTTGAGTCGTCGACTCCGGGCCGGTGGTCGCCGACGGGCTGCGCGGACTGCTCTTCAGGCCGGACCGGTCGCGCGCCAGCCGCTCCAGCGTTCGACGGTCACCTCGATGACGGGACCGGCAGGACGCTGCTCGCGGTACTGCGGGTAGCGCTCGACCAGCGCGTCGACCGCAGCGGACGCGCCTGGCGCCTCCGGCTCGAGCACGCGCCCCGTACCGTCCGCCCGCACCCACCACAGCGCCGACCAGTCGTCCGCCGCGTAGTGGTCGGCCAGCATGCAGACGCGCGGATTCGCGGCGATGTTGTCGAGCCGCCGCAGGCGCGTCGTGCGCTTCGGCTTGTGGTCGATCGCCGTGACGATCCGGTCGCCAGCGAACGCGAAGCAGATCACGACGAGATGTGGGACGCCGTCGGCGCCGGCGGTCGCGAGCCGCGCGACCGGCGCCGTCGCGAACCGGGCACGTGCGTCGTCGGCCTGCATCGGGTCAGCGTACGCCCCTCGCCTCAAGTTTTGCGCCCATCCGTCGATGGGACCGTGTCGCTTCTCGGATCGGTGTGGCCGGCAAACCGGTATCCGCCCTGAGGAGGACGCGTGCGAGGCACCACCGAGTACAACGTGAGCGCCCGTCCAGCGGGCACCCGCTCCGACCGTGTCAAGGTCGCTGATTCCCGCGGTGCGGCCCTGCTGCTG
>JBBQFB010000174.1:0-8323 GCA_038321545.1 Gaiellales bacterium | reverse complement strand
GAGGCCGGGGTCGCCGCCGACGCCCGCGAGCGCCTGCGAGAACAGCTCGGCGCTGGCGCGATAGGCGCCGATCGCCACCGGGTAGGCGGCCGTCGCGACCGGGTCGGTGCCCGCGCGGGCGGCCTCCAGCGACACGGCGAGCGCGGTGCCGCCGGGCCCCTGGCAGTAGAGGCCGACGGGCACGCCGGCGGCCTCGTGCAGGCGCTTCACGAGCGTCGCCGCCGCGGCGGGCTCGAGCCGGCCGGCGGGGTCGTGGAGCATGATCCGGTCGGCGCCCAGCTCGCGCAGGCGGCGGGCGCGCTCGACCAGGAAGTCGTCGCCGCCGGGCGCGTCGGCGTACACCAGCCCGGCGTACAGGCGCCCGCCCGCCTCGCGGATCGCCTCGGCCGGCACGGCCAGGTCGTTCGCGTCGTTGAGCGGGTCGTGCAGCCGGAAGATGTCGATGCCGGACTCGGCGGCGCACAGGATGAACCGGCGCACGAGGTCGTCCTTGGCGGGTCGCGCTCCGACCAGGAACGTGCCACGCAGCGCCATCACGAGCGGCGTGCGGGTGGCGCGCTGGCGGTACAGGCGGATCCGCTCCCACGGGCTCTCGACGCCCTTCACGACGGCCTCGCGGAAGCAGCCGCCGCCGGACACCTCGAGCGCGTGGTAGCCGACCTCATCGAGCTCCGAGCAGAGGTCGAGCAGACGGCCGGTGGGGATGCGCCCGGCAAGCGGCTCCTGGCCGAGCAGGCGGAGCGTCGTGTCGATGAGTCGGGTCACGGTGTCACGTCAGGCGCGCGAGATGTAGCGGCCCTCGCGGGTATCGACCTTCACGCGATCCCCCACGTTGACGAACAGCGGCACCTGCACGGTCGCGCCGGTCTCGAGCGTCGCGGCCTTGGTCACGTTCGAGACGGTGTCGCCCTTGACGCCGGGCTCCGTCTCGGTCACCTCGAGCTCGACCGACGCGGGCAGCTGCACGGTGGCCGGGACGTCGTCGACCGACACCAGCTGCACGGTGTCGCCGACCTTCATCCACGGCAGCTCCTCGACCACCTTGGCCTTGGCGAGCGTGACCTGGTTGTAGGTCTCGGCGTCCATCAGCACGATGTCGTCGCCGTCCTCGTACAGGTACTGGACGTCCTCGTAGCTCGTGATGATGCGCTGGAACTTCTCGCCGGCCCGGAACGTGCGGTCGATGACGGCGCCCGACTCGAACGCCTTCAGCTTGGTGCGCACGAACGCGCCGCCCTTGCCCGGCTTCACGTGCTGGAACTCGACGATGCGGTAGACGGTTCCCTCCACGTCGACGTGCATGCCGTTCTTGAACTGGTTGGTGGACACCATCTCGGCCATATCGGTCACTCAGCCTATCGTGGAGCCTTCGCGGGTGAGCCATTCGATCGCCTGGCGGTAGCCGTCCGGGCCCTCGCCCTTGATGCGGTGCGAGACGACGTCGGCGAGCACGGAGTGGCGCCGGAACTCCTCGCGGGCGTCGATGTCGGACAGGTGCACCTCGACCACCTCGACGCCCTGCTGCACCACGTACTCGATGGCGTCGCGGATGGCGTAGGAGTAGTGCGTCCAGGCACCGGGGTTCACGGCCATGCCGTGGGTGGCCCAGCCGACCGCCTCGTGGAGGTTGTCGACGAACGCACCCTCGTGGTTGGTCTGGAAGCAGCGCGCGGTCGTCCCGCTCTCGCGTGACCACTTGTAGATCTTGGACTCCAGGTTGGAGAGCGTCAGCGAACCGTAGAGCTCCGGGTCGCGGCGCCCGAGCAGGTTCAGGTTGACGCCGTTCAGGACGGCGATCACAGCGCTGATGCTACAGCCCGCATCAGCGGGTCGTCCCCAGGGTCGATGCCGAACACCGGCGATCCGACCGAATCGAGCAGCACCAGCCGGGGACGGCCGCCGGTCCGCTTCTTGTCGCCGCGCATCGCCGCCTGCACGTCGGCGGCTGTCAGACCGGACGCCGTCACGGGCAGTCCGGCGCGCACGACGATCTCCTCCGTCTCGGCCACGACGCCCGCATCCAGGCCGCGCAGCTCGACCGACAGACGGAGCGCGGCCAGCAGCCCGATGGCTACCGCCTCGCCGTGCAGCAGCTCGCCGTACCCCGATGCGGCCTCGACGCCATGCCCGATCGTGTGGCCCAGGTTGAGCACGGCGCGCAGTCCCTGCTCGGTCGGGTCCTCGCCCACCACGCGGGCCTTGTAGGCGGCCGTCAGGCGTACCAGCTCGGTGCGGTCGTCGAGCCCTCCCACGCCCGGCTGCCAGGCGCGGACGAGCTCCCACAGACGGCCGCCGGCCAGGAGCGCCGTCTTCAGAACCTCGGCGAACCCGGCCGCCCACTCCCGGGCCGGCAGCGTCTCGAGCACGACCGGATCGGCGATCACGGCCTCGGGGAGGTGGAACGCACCGACGTCGTTCTTCGCCGCCACGTCGATCGCGGTCTTGCCGCCGATGGCGGCGTCGACCTGGCCGA
Organism: Gaiellales bacterium; assembly: GCA_038321545.1. Taxonomy (GTDB): domain Bacteria; phylum Actinomycetota; class Thermoleophilia; order Gaiellales; family F1-60-MAGs149; genus VFJZ01. Next base: position 5,850 of record JBBQFB010000174.1, on the reverse strand, counting down.
CCAGCGTGGTCGGCACCGCGATCCAGGACAGCCCGCGCCGGAACGTGGCGGCCGCGAACCCGGCCACGTCGGTGATCGCGCCGCCGCCGATGGCGACGACGACGTCGCGACGCTCCAGCTCGGCCTCGGCCAGGTCGCGCCACAGCAGATCGAGCTGGCGCGTGGACTTGGCGCGTTCGCCGCCCGGCACCACGATCGTGGTGGCGGCGGCGGGCGCCAGCACGGTCACGGCGTCGTCGATGATCACGGCCGCGCGGCGGTCGCCGATCGCACCGCCGAGCGTGGCCAGCGCGCCCGGCCGACAGCGCGGGGCGACCCCGATCGACGCTGCGACGACGGCCGCGTCCGGCTCGCCGTCGACCTGCACGTCACACGCCGCGGCGTAGGTCGCGCGGCGCTCCGCGTGCAGCGCACGGAACGCCGCCTGGTCGCGCGCCAGCGGCCGGTGGGTGCTCTCCGGCTCCACGCGTGACCACGCGACGTCGGCCGACACGTCGAGCCAGACGACGGTCGCCCGCTCGCGCACGAGAGCGGCCGTCGCGCCGCGGAGCGCGCCGCCGCCGAGCGCGAGCACTCCGGCGTCACCGTCCAGCAGGCGTGCGATCGCGGCGGCCTCCAGCTCGCGGAACACCGGCTCGCCATCGCCCTCGAAGATCGCCGGGATCGAGCGCCCCGCTGCGTGCTCGATCGCGGCGTCGGCGTCCGCGAACGCCACACCGAGGCGCTCGGCCAGCAGCCGGCCGACCGTCGACTTGCCGGATCCCATGAAGCCGACGAGGACGACGCGCGAGGTCACGGCGTCCAGGGAATCCGCGCGAGGTACGCACGGTGCGCCGCGTGAAGGTCGCCGACGGAGTCGCCGCCGAACTTCTCGCGCACACAGCGGGCGACCTCGAGAGCCATCGCGGCCTCGGCCACCACGGCGGCGGCCGCGATCGCCGTGGTGTCGGAGCGCTCGACGAGCGCCGTCGCGGCCTCGAACGTGTCGATCGTGGCGGTCCGCAGCGGCCGCATCAGCGTCGGCAGCGGCTTCATCGCGATCCGCACGATGATCGGCTCGCCGTTCGACATGCCGCCCTCCAGCCCACCGGCCCGGTTGGTGCGGCGGCGGAACGAGTCGTCGTCGTACTCCAGCTCGTCGTGCACCTCGGAGCCGCGGAGCGCGGCATTGGCGAAGCCGTCGCCGATCTCGACGCCCTTCATGGCCTGGATCGCGAGCGCTGCGGCACCCAGCCGCGCATCGAGGCGCAGCCGCGGCTCGGTGTGCGAGCCGAGGCCGGGCGGGCAGCCGAAGATGCGCACCTCGACGATGCCGCCGAGCGTGTCCTGGTCGCGCTTCGCGGCGTCGATGGCCGCGAGCATGCGCTCCTCGGCGGCCGGGTCGAGGCACTCGAGCTGCGAGTCGCGGCGACGCTCGAAATCGGCGGGCTCGAGGTGCGGCTGCGGCGCGGCGGCGACGTCGCCGACCTGCACCACGTGGCCGTGCACCTCGATGCCGAGCAGGTCGAGCAGGTCCTTGGCGATGGCCCCCGCGGCCACCCGCGCGCACGTCTCACGCGCCGAGGCGCGCTCGAGCACGTTGCGGACGTCGTCGAGCTCGAACTTCATCACGCCGGACAGGTCGGCATGCCCCGGCCGTGGCACGTTCACCTTGCGCCAGCGACGCGCGGCGACGGCGTCGAGCTCCTCCTGGGTGACGTCCCACGCGCTCATCGCGGCGCCCCAGTTGGCGTGGTCGCGGTTGGCGACGATCAGCGAGATCGGCCCGCCCAGCGTGCGGCCGTGGCGCATGCCGCCCAGGATCTCGGCGGTGTCCTGCTCGATCTTCTGACGCGGCGAGCGCCCGTAGCCGGCCTGGCGGCGCGCGAGGTCGCGCTGCATCCGCTCGCGGTCGACGACCAGTCCCGCGGGCATGCCCGAGAGGACCGCGACGATGCCGGGGCCGTGCGACTGACCGCTGGTGACGAGCTGCAGATCCACCCTGCACCTACGGTATCCCAAGCCGCCGGGCGCGCGATGCAGCGAACAGGAGGGTGAACGTCGCGCCAGGATCCGTGACGATGCGACGCCGGGCGATACCGTGAGGTCGTGGACTCCGATCGCGGCATACCGCTGGGACGCGCCGCCTTCCTCGGCACGCTCGTGGCCGGCATCGGCGGCATCGCGCTGACGTCCCGGTTCTCGGGCGCCGTGTCGAACGCGATGTCGAGCGTTGCCGGCGCGATCCCGGTGGTCAACGAGATCGCCCCCACCTCGGGGTGGCGCATCTACTCCGTCAACCCGCCGATGCCCACGTTCGACCCGGGCACGTACCGCCTCACGATCGGCGGCCAGGTCGACAACCCCGTCCAGCTCACCTACGCGGAACTGCTCGCCATGCCCGCCGTCGAGCAGGTCTCCGACTTCCACTGCGTGACCGGATGGTCGGTGAACGGCGTCAAGTGGCGCGGGGTGCGGCCGCAGACGCTGATTGACCTGGTGCAGCCGCGCGCCGGCCTCCGCCAGGTCACGTTCGCGTCGCTCGAGGACCCGTACGTCGACGGCCTTGCACCCGACCAGTTCACGCTCCGCGACGTGCTGCTTGCGACCCACATGGACGACCTGCCGCTGAGCCGTGCGCACGGCTCGCCGGTGCGCGTGGTGATCCCGCAGATGTACGGCTACAAGGGCGTCAAGTGGCTGTCGGAGATCCGCTTCGACGCTTCCGAGTCGACCGGGTACTGGGAGGAGCGCGGGTACGACGTCGACGCCTGGATCGGACGGTCGAATGGCCTCGGCTGACCGTCTCATCCACCGCTTCGGCTGGACGGAGCGCGCCGCGCACTGGTGGCTCGCGGCCACCACCGGAATGATGGTCCTGACCGGCGCCTTCCTCTACTTCCCCGCCCTCGCGCTGTACCTCGACCGGCCGACCGCCAAGATGCTGCACCTGTGGGCGGCGATCGCGCTGCCCGCCGGCTGGGTCGTGCTGACGATCCTCGGCGACCGGCGCGCGCTCGGCCGCACGCTGCGCGAGGCCGACCGCTTCGACGCCGACGACGTGCGCTGGCTGAAGGGCGGGCCGAGAAGGCTGTTCAACCGCGACGACGAGCCGCCGCAGGGCAGGCTGAACGCCGGGCAGAAGATGAACCTCGCGATCACGCTGGGCCTGATGGTCGTGCTCGGCGTCTCGGGCACGCTGCTGTGGCTCGGCGAGCGCAACACGACCTACCGGTTCGCGGGCAGCGTCCACGTGCACGATCTCGCCACGCTCGCGATCACGTTCCTGATCTGCGGCCACCTCTACCTGGCGATGATCCACCCGATCACGTCGAACGCCCTGTCGGGCGTGATCACCGGATCGGTCGAGCGCGACTGGGCCCGCGAGCACCACGGCAAGTGGGTCGCGGCCGAGGAGGCGGCAGCGGGGGAGGCGACGTCAGGCGCGGCCGAAGAGCTTGCGCAACCCGCCCTGCCGGCGTCCCTCGGCGAGCATCTGCCGGAGCGGTAGCTCCTCAGCGGCCTCCTCCGCCCGGGCCTCCTCGCGGAGCCGGCAGCGATTGCAGAGGCGGTCGAGCCGGAGCTGGTCGATCTCGCCGATCGCGATGATCCGCGAGGCGTACCGGGTGCGTCCGTAGACGGCGCGCTCGGCGCGCAGCACCTGGATCCGGCAGCGCACCGCCGCTCCGGCCTCGTCCTCGAAGTGCAGGTCGAGGTTCTCGCCGGCCGAGAAGCGGCGGTCGGACACGAATGCCATGCCGGAGCGCGACACGTCGGCGATGCGCGCCTGGGCGGCTCGCAGGTCGGACGCGGGCGTGAAGGACTCGGCCGGCAGCAGGCGGGCCGGGGCGTCGAACACGTGGCGCGGCGCGCGGCGCTCGTCCCCACGCTCGGAGGTCTCGACGAGCCGCAGCAGCCCGTCCACGCGGCCGACACCGGTGTCCTCGACGTCCTCGACCGCGAACACCACCGTCTGCACGGTCTCGCCGTCGTACACGCGACCGGAGACGCGCGCGCCGCGTCGGAGACGGTCCCCGATCGCCGACGCCACGAAGGCATCGCCCGACGTCACCTTGACGCGCAGCTCGATGCAGACCCCGCGGTCGTCGGCGACCGTGCACGTCGCCCCTGGCCGGGCGTAGACGTGCACGAGCTCCGCTCCGGAGAGCGGCTCCTGTTCGGGGGGAGAGTCGGGAACCTGATCCAACATGAATACGTGCTCGAGATCCGTGCATGTTGGGTATCGGGCGGTTTGCAGACGATCATGAGGAAAACTCCGCAAATCTAGGAGAAATGCGTCCGACGGCCCTCCCCGGGCGGGGGACACGTCCGGTGACACGGCCCCGGAAAAGATTTGAGGCGGGCCCTTCGGAGGAGAAGGGCCCGCCTCGAGAATCACGGCGGGTGAGGGTGGAGGAGGAGGGAGTCCGCCGCTTTTCGGGTGTGGTCAAACCGTATCCGCGCCCCGTATCGATCCGTTGAACTCCGTATCACGATTCGGTCACAAAAGCAGCGGGCTGGAAGCCTCCGCTACGGTGCCCGATCGTGCTGATCGGCGGCCCCTCGTTCTGGTTCGGAGAGCTCGGCGGGGCGCCCGCGCGCCGAGCGCCGCTGCCCGGCCCGCTGGACTGCGACGTCGCCATCGTGGGCGCCGGCTACACCGGGCTGTGGACGGCGTACTACCTGAAGCGGGCCGACCCCGGCTTGCGGGTGGTCCTGCTGGAGCGCGAGTACGCCGGATACGGCGCGTCGGGGCGCAACGGCGGCTGGGTGGCAGGCGCGGTCGCCGGGGCGCACGATGACGCCACCGTGGCGGCCATCACCGACACCGTCGACGAGATCGGCCGCGTGTGCGCGGCGGAGCGGATCGCGTGCGCGTTCCACAAGGGCGGGGCGCTCGCGGTCGCGACTGGTGCGACGCAGGTCGCGCGGCTCCGCGACCATCCTCTCGCCCACGGCGAGTGGCTCGAGCCGGACGCGCTCGCGCAGCGCGTCCGCATCGCCGGCGCGCTGGGCGCGGTGTTCGACCCGAACGTCGCCCGGGTGCAACCGGCGCTGCTGGTGCGCGGCCTCGCGGACGCGGTCGAGCGGCTGGGCGTGCCGATCTACGAGGGCACCGCGGTGACGGCGATCGACGCTCGCCGGGCCAGGACCGTGCACGGCGACGTGCGCGCGACGTGGATCGTGCGCGCCACCGAGGGCTACACGCCTGGCCTGCCCGGTCTCGGGCGGCAGCTGATCCCGCTGCGCTCCACGATCGTCGCGACGGAGCCGCTTCCGGCCGATGTGTGGAGCGAGATTGGCTGGGAGGGCGCCGAGACGATCGCCGACGCCGCGCTGTCGTACGCGTACATCCAGCGAACCGCCGACGGCCGGATCGTGATCGGCGGCCGCGGGCGTCCGTACTACTGGCGCTCCGGCCATGACCGGTACGGCGAGGTCGAGAACTGGGCGGTGCGGCGGCTGACCGAGAAGCTCCACACGCTGTGGCCGGCCACGCGCGGCGTGCCGATCGCGCACGCCTGGTCGGGGGTGTTCGGCGCGCAGCGCGACTGGATGCCGACCGTTGCCGCGGATCCCGCCACCGGGCTCGCGTGGGCGGGCGGCTGGGTCGGCGAGGGCGTGTCGGCGGCCAACCTGGGCGGCCGGATCCTGACCGACCTGATCCGCGGCGAGCGCTCTGACCTGACGGCGCTGCCGTGGGTGAACCGGCCGGAGCCGCGTCTCTGGGAGCCGGAGCCGTTCCGCTTCATCGGCGCGCACGCGATCTACTGGGGGATCGACCTGGCTGACCGCATCGAGGCGCGCACGGGGAAGAAGTCGAGGTTGTACGACCTGACGCGGATGATCTCGGGCCGCGAGAGCGAGTAG
>JBBQFB010000173.1:0-8488 GCA_038321545.1 Gaiellales bacterium | reverse complement strand
GCTCGTGGTCGCGTAGATTCCCGCCGTGAAGGTGATCGTGATCGGCGCCGGCCTGGCCGGTCTCGCGGCGGCTGACGCGCTGCTGACGGCCGGCGCCGAGGTGACCGTGCTGGAGGCCCGCGACCGGGTCGGCGGGCGGGTTTACAGCCGAACGCTATCGAATGGTGCCGTGATCGAGATGGGAGCCGATTTCTTCGAGGCTGACCACTCATATTTACGGGGCTACGCTAGTCGCTTCGGTCTGACCATCGTCCCTCGCGGGATGCGGTACTCGGAGCGCGAGCCGCGCGGGATCAAGACGACGGCCGACTCGGTGCGCGAGGTGGCCGATCTGGCCCGCAAGGTGCTCCACCAGCGCCTCGGCGAATCGCCCATATCCGTCGCCGCGCTGCTCGACTCGCTGGACGTCGATCCGGCGGCGCGCGAGGCGGTGCGGGCACGGGTCGAGGTGTCGTCGGCCCACGGGGCGGACGAGGTCGATGCGCGCGTGCTGTCCCACTTCGGGTCGAGCTACGGCGGGCCTGAGTCGGATCGAATCGTGGAGGGGAACGGCGCGATTGCAAGGTGCCTGGCCGACACCCTCGGTGAACGCCTCCGCCTCGGGACGCCGGCAGAGTCGATCGGGTGGGACGCTGATGGCGTCCGCGTGCAGACCGGGTACGGAGCCTTCGCAGCCGACGCCGCGATCGTGGCCGTCCCCGCCGCCGTCCTGAAGACGCTGCGCTTCGAGCCTGCCCTGCCCTCCGACAAGCGCGCCGCGCTGGAGCGCCTGCCGATCGCGACGGCAGCGAAGCTGTTCGTGCCGCTGACGGCGCCGGCCGAGCCGTCGGCGACGCTGTCCGTGGCCGAGCGCTACTGGGCCTGGACGGCCCTCGGTGCGGACGGCGCCGTGACGCCGGTCGTGAACTGTTTCGCCGGGTCGCCCGCGGCCCTCGAGCGGCTGCGGGTCGCCGACGGGCCGGACGCCTGGGTCGCCTCGCTGCGACGCCTCCGGCCCGACCTGGTGCTGGACGAGGCCGGCGCGGTGCTGTCCACCTGGGACGACGAGTGGGCGCGCGGCGTCTACTCCGTGTCCTCGCCGGCCGCGCAGCCCGGTGACGAGGACGCGATCTGCCGCACCGAGGGCCCGCTCGTGTTCTGCGGCGAGCACACCGCGGGCGGCGACGGCGGTCTGATGGAGGGTGCGCTGCGCAGCGGGCTCCGCGCAGCCGAGGTTGTAGGGTCCCTGGCGTGATCGCCGAGCTCACCCGCGTGGCCGGCGCCGACCACGTGATGACGGATCCGGCACAGATGGCGTCGTACGCGTGCGACGGCCTCACCGGCTACCGCGTGACGCCGCAGGCCGTCGTGCTGCCGGCCACCACCGAGGAGGTCGCGGCCTGTGTTCGCATCTGCCACGAGGCAGGTGTGCCGTTCGTGGCTCGCGGCGCGGGCACGGGTCTCTCCGGCGGCGCGCTGCCGGTCGCCGAGGGCATCGTGATCTGCCTCCAGCGGCTGCGCTCGGTGCTCGACATCGATCCGGTCAACGAGCGCGTCACCGTCCAGCCGGGCGTCACCAACCTGGCCGTCTCGGCGGCCGTCGCACCGCACGGCTACTACTACGCGCCCGACCCGTCGAGCCAGCAGGTGTGCACGATCGGCGGCAACGTCGCGGAGAACTCGGGCGGCGCGCACTGCCTCAAGTACGGCTTCACGATCCACCACGTGCTGGCGGCCACGTTCGTGACGGCCGACGGCCGCATCGCGCGGCTGGGGCACGAGGTGCCCGACAGCCCCGGCATCGACCTGCTCGGGGTCGTCGTCGGCTCCGAGGGAACGCTCGGGATCGTCACCGAGATCGTGCTCAAGATCCTGCCGCGCCCCGAGGCCGTCGACACGCTGCTGGCCGCGTTCGACTCGACCGATGCGGCCGGCGACGCCGTCTCGCGCATCATCGCGGCGGGCGTCGTGCCAGCCGCGATCGAGATGATGGACCGACTCACGATCCAGGCGGCGGAGCAGTCCGTCCACGCCGGCTATCCCGACTGCGAGGCGGTCCTGCTGGTCGAGCTCGACGGCCCCGAGGCCGAGGTGCGCTCGCTCGGCCCGGTCATCGACGAGCTGTGCCGGGCCGCGGGTGCGACCGAGATCCGGCGCGCCGAATCGCCCGTCGAGCGCGCGCTGATGTGGAAGGGGCGCAAGGCGGCGTTCGCGGCGATGGGGCGCGTCTCGCCCGACTACTACGTGCAGGACGGCGTGATCCCGCGGACGAAGCTGCCCGAGGTGCTGCGCGGCATCCGCGGCCTCGAGCAGGAGTACGGCCTGCGGGTCGGCAACGTGTTCCACGCCGGCGATGGCAACCTGCACCCCTTGGTGCTGTACGACGGCGCCGAGGAGGGCGCGTCGGACCGGGCGCTCGAGGTGGCGACGCGGATCCTCGAGCTCTGCGTCGCGCACGGCGGCTCGATCACGGGGGAGCACGGCGTCGGCCACGACAAGGCATGCTCCATGCCGAAGATGTTCACCGGCGCCGACCTGACGGTGATGGACCGGCTGCGCTCGGCGTTCGATCCGGCCCGCCTGTCGAATCCCGGCAAGCTGCTCCCCACTCCGCGTCTGTGTGGCGAGGTGCCCGGGTTCCACCGCGTGCACCCGGTCGAGGCGGCCGGGCTGGGTGACCGGTTCTGATGCTGCGGCCGACCACCGAGGAGGAGGTCGCCGAGCTGGTCGCCGAGGCAGACGCCGCAGGCCGGGCCGTGATCCCGCGCGGCGGTGGGACGAAGCTCGGCTGGGGACGGCCGGCGGAGGGCGAGTTCCTGTCCCTGCGCGAGCTCGACCGGATGATCGCGATGGAGCCGGGCGACTTCGTCTGCGTGGCACAGGCCGGCATGCGCCTCGCCGACCTCGACGCCGCCCTGCGCGCCGAGCCGGGGCATCGCCAGCGGCTGATGCTCGACCCGCCGCACGGCGCCGACGCGACGCTCGGCGGCATCGTCGCGACCAACGCCTCCGGACCGCTCCGGCACCGCTACGGCGCGCCTCGCGACCTCGTCATCGGCGCGCGGCTGGTGCTGGCCGACGGGACCCGTGCGAAGACCGGCGGCCGGGTCGTCAAGAACGTCGCCGGCTACGACCTGGCGCGCCTGCTGTGCGGCTCGCTGGGCTCGATCGCCGTCATCACCGAGCTCGCCTTCCGGCTGCACCCGGTGCCCGAGGCGACCGTCGCCGTCGTGCTCGAGACGCGCGACGCCAACCGCGCCGCGGCGTTCGCGGCGGCCGTCCGCGGCACCGGCCTCGCGCCGACGCAGGTCGAGCTGACGTGGCCCGACGGCCGGGTGGTGGCGCGCTTCGACTCGACGCCCGCGGCCGCTCGCGAGCAGGCGCTGGCCGCTGCGGCGTTCGATCCCGACGCGCGGGCGCTGTCCGACTCCGATCGCCGGATGCTCGTGCCGCGACTGGCCAACCGGCCCTGGAGCGGCGAGGGTGCGGTCGTCGGTGTCGGGGTGCCGCTGGTGGCTGTGGCTGATCTGCTGCGGCTCGGCGAGGACCACTGCGAGGACCTCGCGCTGCGCGCGGGGATCGGCGTCGGCGAGGCGCGGCTGCCGGCCGATGCCGCGACGATCGCGGCGTTCCGCGACGGCGTGGTCGCGCTCGGCGGGCACGTGTCGCCGCGCCGCCTGCCGCCCGGCCTCGGCGACCTCTCATGGCCCGAGCCGGATGCGGTGTCGCGCGCGCTGACGCTCGCGATCAAACAGCGGCTCGATCCCAACGGCACGCTCGCTCCGGGGCGACTGGCGGCGGCGGCGTGACGACGAACGACATCCGGCCGCTGCTCGACGACTGCGTGCACTGCGGCTTCTGCCTGCCGACCTGCCCGACGTACCAGCTGTGGGGCGAGGAGCCGGACTCGCCGCGCGGGCGCATCCTGCTGATGGACCGCTCGACAAGGGCGAGCTGGCGCTGACCGACACCGTCGTCGAGCACTTCGACCGGTGCCTCGGCTGCATGGCCTGCGTGACGTCGTGCCCCTCGGGCGTGCAGTACAACGAGCTGATCGAGTCGACCCGGGCGAAGGTGGAGCGCGAGTACCGGCGCGGGCCGGTCGACCGCCTCCGGCGCGCGGCGCTGTTCTCGGTGCTGCCGTACCACCGCCGGCTGCGTCCGGCCGCCTACGCGCTCGCGCTGAGACTGCCGGCGCCGAAGATCGCGCCAAAGCTGAAGCTGTCCGGCATCCGCCAGCAGCCGCCGGTGCGGACGCCGGCGGCGGGCGAGCAGAAGCTCAAGGTCGCGATGCTGCTCGGCTGCGTGCAGCGGGCGTTCTTCGGCGACGTCAACGCGGCCACCGCCCGCGTCCTCGCCGCGTACGGATGCGAGGTCCTGGCGCCGCGCGACCAGGGCTGCTGCGGCGCGCTCGAGCTGCACACCGGGCGCGCGCCCGCCGAGCGCCGCCGGACGGCGCTGCTCGACCGGCTGGACAGGCTCGGCGTGGACCGCATCGTCGTCAACAGTGCCGGCTGCGGCTCGTCGCTGAAGGAGTCCGACCACCCGGCGGCGGCGAAGGTCCGCGACGTGCACGAGGTGCTCGCCGAGCTCGGCCCGCCGCCTGGCCTGCAGCGCCTCGATCTGCGCGTGGCGTACCACGACGCGTGCCACCTGGCGCACGCGCAGGGCGTCCGGGCCGAGCCGCGGGGCGTCCTGGCGGCGATCCCCGGGGTGCAGCTGCTCGAGATCGCCGACGCCGACATCTGCTGTGGCTCGGCCGGGGTCTACAACCTGCTGCAGAGCGACGCCGCGGCCGAGCTGGGACGCCGCAAGGCCGCGAACATCGACGCCTTGAACGCCGACGTGATCGCCGCGGCGAACCCCGGCTGCCTGATCCAGATCTCCGCCTATCTGGAGCGCCCCGTGCCCACGATGCATCCCGTCCAGCTGCTCGATCGGGCGCTGCGTGGCTGACCCGGTCAACATCCACGACTGGGAGGAGGCCGCGGTTGCGGCGCTCGCTCCCGACATCGCCGGCTACCTGATCGGCGGCTCGCTCGACGAGCGGGCGCTGACCGGCAACCGTGCAGCCTTCGAGCGGATCAGGCTGATCCCGCGCGTGCTGACCGGCGTCTCCGACCCGAGCCTCGAGACGACCGTGCTCGGCACCCGGATCTCGATGCCGGTGCTGGTCGCGCCGGTCGGCCACCAGGGCCACCTGCGGGTCGACGGCGACCTCGACACGGCGCGCGGCACCGCGGCCGCCCGGACGTTGATGGTCGTCTCGACGATGGCGAACAGCTCGGTCGAGGCGATCGCCGCCGCCGCGCCCGGAGCGCCGCGCTGGTTCCAGCTGTACGCCCGCACCGACGTCGGGCACCAGCGCGAGATCGTGCGGCGAGCCGAGGCGGCCGGCTGCGAGGCGATCGTGCTGACGGTCGACCTGGTGGCGCTCGGCCGCAGGGAGCGCGACATGCGCACCGGCTTCCGCCTCAACGAGTCGATCGAGCTGCCCAACCTGCACCGCACCGACGAGGCATCGGGCAGCCTCGACATGACGACGATGATGCTCGACCAGGGCCTGTCATGGGCCGACGTCGACCGGCTCCGCTCGTGGACGTCGCTACCGGTGCTGGTCAAGGGCATCCTCCACCCGCTCGACGCCCTGCTGGCGGTGGAGCACGGGTGCGCGGGTGTGATCGTCTCCAACCACGGCGGTCGTCAGCTGGACGGGGCGATCGCGCCCATCGACGCGCTGCCGCACGTGGCGGATGCGGTCGCCGGCGGGCTCGAGGTATTCGTCGACTCGGGCGTGCGACGCGGTGTCGACGTGGTCGCGGCTCTGGCGCTGGGGGCGCGCGCGGTGCTGGTCGGCCGTGCACCGATGTACGGCCTGGCGGCGGGTGGCGAGGCCGGAGTGCGCACCGTGCTCGAGACGCTCCGCGAGGAGCTCTCCAACGCGCTGCACCTGTGCGGTGTGGCGTCCGTGGCCGACGTACCGCGCGACGTCGTCCTGACACGAGGGTGACATTCCCGCCATCCACCCGGAGGGAGCGGCCACGGTGTAGTGTTGCCCGATGGAAATCCGGTTGCGGGGCCTGTGCGGGCTCGCCTCGATCCTGGTCATCGCGCTCGTCGCCGCCGCGCCCGCCGGGGCGACTGTCTCAGCGCCGTCCGAGTGGAGCTTCGCCGACACGCAGGCGACCGATGACCTCACGCTGCAGCTCGCGCTGGCCTCGGGGTGCCCACTACCGGTCAAGGAGCGCGGCACCACCACGAAGGCGAAGGCGCTCGCCGCCGGGCAGAAGCTGCTGACCCGCAAGTCGAAGAAGGGGGACCGGGCATTCCGGCGCTCGAAGTCCTTCAAGACGCCGATCCGGGCCGACTACGCGATGATGATCGCAGCCACGAACAACGAACCGGGTGCCGCGCTCGAGGCGGCGCTGCGCGCCGTCCAGCTGAAGCCCACGCGGCTGCGGTTGCTGAACGCGTCCGAGCTGCTCACCGACGTCGGCCTGCCGCGGGAGGCGCTCGCCCTCGCGTCCGCCGCCGGCAAGCTCAAACCGGCCGCCGCCAGTGCAATGGGGATCGGCACCGGCGCGGACATCGCCCTCGCGAAGGGCAACGCGCTGATCGCCCTCGGCAAGTATCCGGCGGCGATCACGGCGCTCACCGCTGCGGCCGGCAACGAGCTCGAGTCGGAGGCGCAGGGCTCGCTCGCGATCGCGAATGTGTGCAACAAGTCGATCGCCAGGGCGAAGAAGCCCGCCAAGCGCTCGGCGCGGCGGCAGAACGTCCGGATCATCACCGCGCCGGCGCCGGACACGACGGAGCGAGCCGATCCGCGCGACGTGCTGGACCTTTCGAAGGGCGTCGACCAGCCGTTCGCGGCGTATGCCGTCCCGGGCACGGCGTCGCGCATGATCGCGCTGGCGGACACCATCAAGGCCGACTACGACGCCGCCACCGCGCACGAGGGCGACCTGATCGGCCAGGTGAACGCCGCCGAGATCACGCTCGACTACAAGAAGGTGCACGGACCGAGCCTGAGCGGCCTGCGCGGCGGCGACCTCCGGACCTACGACTTCTCCTGGGACTACCGGTACCCGGCACTGCAGAAGGCGATCGACGACGCCAACGCGGCCGAGGCGGCGGCCGAGCCGCCACTCCAAGGTGACGGTTCGGGCATGTGGTGCGAGCGTCACACGCAGGGCAAGAGCGCCCTGCAACAGGTGTACGACGCCAACCGTGCCTTCTCGGAGGCGCAGTACCAGTTCGACACAGGGGTTGCAGCGAACGCCGCCGACCCGCAGCTGCACGCCTACCTGATCCTGCGGGCGCGGAGCAACTACGCGATCTTCTACACCGCTGCGCTGCAGCGGATCAGCTACTGGGCGGCCTTCGAGAAGTCGCAGAACGCGTCCGGGACGATCCCGGCGTGCGGCGGCATGCCCACCACCGAGGACGGCCCGGTCGCGCCGGGCGACCCGGCCGCGAGCCCGGCCTGCCCGGCGTCGCTGAACGCGATCAAGATCGAGTCCGATCTCGGGCCGATCAAGATCAAGGCGAACTGCGAGAAGTTCGAGGTCGAGTCGGAGTGGGGCGCGTTCAAGGACGACGCGTTCAACCTCGATCCGGCGAAGGTGAAGGGTGACCTCGCGTGGATCGGCGCGTTCGTCGGCGTCGAGCACAAGTTCAAGGACCACTCGACGACGATCTTCGCCGGCCCGAAGGGGAAGCTCGGCTTCGGCAACGTCGCCGGCGAGCTGAAGGACGGCATCTACATCAAGGTCGGCGCCAAGGGCACCATCGACGACTACGGCTTCCGGGTGAAGATCGGTGCCAAGACGAAGCTCGGCCCCGACGGGAACGTGACGCTGACGCACTTCGACGACACGATGGACTTCACCCTGAAGGGCAGTTTCGGCTGCGGCATCTGGCGGGGGTGCTGACCTGCCGGATCTCCCGGGGCGGCCCGCGGCAATGCCCTCGATGGCGCCGTGGCGGCATGCCCAATGCTTGCGATAGGTGCCTGCTGCGGAGGAGCCGCATGTTTTCGGAGTCCGCCTCGAGTGCACGGAACGGATGCTCCCAACCCGAGCCTTGCTCAGGCCGGACGAGCAGCCGTCTCGGATCGCAGACGCAAGGCGACGGCGGGTGCAGCCGTGGCGGCGTGCAGCCTTCGTCGGTGGCCGTGAAGAGCCGCCAGCGCGGAGGCGACAGGGGGACGTCTCAAGTGCCAGGTGAAGACGCCATTCGGATCCGGGACGTGGCCGATCGCAGCCTTCGGGCTGAGCTGCTTCGGGCTGAGCCGGGCGAGTCTGCGGCGGGCGGATTGCAGCCTTCGAGGCCCAGCAGCTTCGCGCCGCGCTGGGCAGGTCTGCGCTTGGTGCCGCGGATTTCGGGTGGGTATTCGGTACTGGGTGGAGCGCTGGTGAGGCGTTCGCCGGCTTGCGATGAGTGGGGTCCGCGCCGCAGCCCGGAGCGGTGCGCCGGGCCTGGGCTGTGTCTGTCGTAGGTCGGACGA
>JBBQFB010000172.1:0-8623 GCA_038321545.1 Gaiellales bacterium | reverse complement strand
GGGCCGACCGACAGATACACGCGCCGCCCGGCCCGCAGCAGCTCGTCGGCGATCTGCATGCCGGACGATCCCGCCCCGACCACGAGCACCGCGCCGTCCGGCAGCTGCTCCGGATTGCGGTAGCCGCTGGAGTGCAGCTGCGTCGGCCCGGCGTCGCCGGGAACGACGGCCGGCATCACCGGTCGCTGGAACGGGCCCGTCGCAGCCACCACGTAGGCGGCATCGATGCCGCCCTCCGACGTCTCCGCGTGAAATCCGGGCCGACCGACGTTCCGCCGCACGGACATCACCTCCACGCCGGTCCGGATCGGCGCTGCGAACTTCTCCGCGTAGGTGACGAAGTAGTCGGCAACCTGCTCTTTCGAGGCGAACGCCTCCGGATCGATATCGGCGAACTCGAGGCCCGGAAACCGGTCGTGCCAGGCCGGGCCGTTCGCGACCAGGGAGTCCCACCGCCCCGTGCGCCAGCGCTCGGCGATGCGGTCTCGCTCGACGACCAGATGCGGCACTCCGGAGCTGCTCAGGTGCTCGCTCATGGCGACACCCGCCTGACCCGCGCCCACGACGAGCACCTCTACCGTTTCGTCCGCCATCGGCCCTCCGCTCCCAGCGATCCGGCGGAGCGTAGCCCAACGCGTCGTTACCGGGCCGCCTCGGCGACATTGTTCGGCTGCCAGCCGAAGGCAGGCGCGATGTCGCGCGCGATGGTCTCGAGCATCGCGGCGTTGTACTCGACGCCGAGCTGGCTGGGCACCGTGAGGATGATCGTGTCCGCTGCCCGCACCGCGGCGTCGCGCGCGAGCTCGTCGGCGATGCGGTCCGGCTCGCCGGTGTAGCTGCGGCCGAAGCGGCTGATCGCTCCGTCGAGCCAGCCGACCTGATCCTCGTTCCCGTCCGAGCCGAACAGCCGCCGGTCGAGATCCGACGTGATGGGCATGACGCTGCGGCTGATCGAGACGCGCGGCTCCCGGGTGTGGCCGGCGTTCGCCCACGCCTCGCGGAACAGCTCGATCTGCTCGGCCTGGAGCTGGTCGAACGGCACCTTGGTGTCCTCGAGCAGGAGCGTCGAGCTCATCAAGTTCATGCCCTGCGTTCCAGCCCAGACGGCGGTCTCGCGGCTTCCCGCGCCCCACCAGATCCGGTCGGCGAGGCCGGGCGACTGCGGCTGGACGGCCAGCTTCGCGTCGCCTGGCTGCCCCCCGACGTCGGCGGGCACGACGCCGGCGCCCGCGATCGCCGCGCGGAACAGCGCCGTCTTCTCCCGAGCCTCGTCAGGGTCGGTCGAGTAGCCGAACGCCTCGGCGCCCCGCCAGGCCGGCTCCGGCGAGCCGCGGCTGACGCCGAGCTGCAGCCGGCCGCCTGCGAGCAGGTCGGCCGCTGCGGCGGTCTCCGCCATGTAGAGCGGGTTCTCGTACCGCATGTCGATCACGCCGGTGCCGATCTCGATGCGGCTCGTGCGCACGCCGATCGCCGCGAGCAGCGGGAACGGTGACGCGAGCTGGCGCGCAAAATGATGGACGCGGACGAACGCCCCGTCGATGCCGATCTCCTCGGCCGCGACCGCGAGCTCCACGGTCTGCAGAAGCGCATCGCCGCCGGTGCGGGTCAGCCCGCCGCCCGGATGCCAGGCGCCGAAGGAGAGAAAGCCGATTCGCTTGGGGTTCGCCATACTCGACGAGAGAACGTGATTGACCAATCAAGCATTCCCCGTGGCGTCCGCGGCAGGTGGCGGCCGCGCCGTCTCTCCGACGCAAAGTAAAGCAAATCCGGACGTCTCACGGGGTCTCCGCGCGCCCCCCATACTCGTCCCTCGCCGGTTGGAATCACGCGAGAGGAGCGGGATCAGATGAGCTGCAGCGTGCTGCGCTTCGAGGACATCGACCAGACGCAAGTCGAGGTCGTCGGCGGCAAGGCCGCGGGCCTCGGCGAGCTCTCGCGGATCGAGGGCGTCAGCGTGCCGCCGGGGTTCTGCGTGACGACGGACGCCTTTCGGCGGATCGTCGCGGAAGCTCGGTTGCACGACGATCTGCTCGATCGCGTCTCGCACCTGGAGCCGGGCGACCGCGAGGCGATCCGCGTGCTCAGCGCCGAGATCCGCCGGGCCATCGAAGGGGTCGCCATTCCCGACGATCTGACGCGGGCGATCACCGATGCGATCGCCCGGCTCGGCGTGCACGACGCCTACGCCGTCCGGTCAAGCGCAACGGCCGAGGACCTGCCGACTGCATCCTTCGCGGGCCAGCAGGACACGTACCTGAACGTCGTCGGCCCCGCCGCGATCCTCGAGCACATCAGCCGGTGCTGGGCCTCCCTGTTCAGCGAGCGGGCCGTGACCTACCGATTGCACAATGGCTTCGGCCACCGGAGCGTCGAGATGGCCGTGGTCGTGCAGCAGATGGTCGTCCCGCGGGCAGCCGGCATCGTGTTCACTGCCGACCCCGTCACGGGCAACCGGAAGATCGCCTCGGTGGAGGCCTGCTTCGGCCTCGGCGAGGCCCTGGTCGCCGGACTCGTGAACGCCGACGTCTACAAGGTGCGGGACGGCGCGATCGTCACCAGGACGGTCGCCACCAAGAAGCGGGCCGTCCTCGCCTCGCCGGCGGGCGGGACGGAGGACCAGGCGATCGAGCCCGCGCAGCAGGAGCAGCCGGCGCTGACGGACGCGCAGGTCGTGCGGCTCGTGCAACTGGGCCGGCGGATCGAAGCGCACTTCAGCCGCCCGCAGGACATCGAATGGTGCCTGGTCGACGACGGTTTCCAGGTCGTCCAGAGCCGGCCGATCACCACGCTCTACCCCGTCCCCGCCGCCTCCGACGGGGCGAACCACGTCTACGTCTCGGTCGGTCACCAGCAGATGATGACCGACCCGATGAAGCCGCTCGGCCTTTCCCTGTTCCAGCTGACGGCCCTCCCGCCGATGCACGAGGCCGCCGGGAGGCTGTTCGTCGACGTGACCGCGCGACTGGCTTCGCCGGCCACCCGTGCCGGCGTCCTGAGCGCCCTCGGGAAGGGCGATCCGCTGATCGGCGACGCGCTGCAGACCATCCTCGACCGCGGCGACTTCGTCCCGTTGCTCCCCGACGACGGCCCCGTCGGCGCTCCGGCGGGTGGTGCGCCAGACCCGATCGAGACCGACCCGGCCATCGTCACCGAGCTGGTCGAGCACGGCCAGGCATCGAACGCGGCCCTGCAGCGCGACATCACGACGAAATCCGGATCGGAGCTGCTCGACTTCATCGCAGGGGACATCCCGGAGCTGAAGCGGATCCTGTTCGACGCACGAAGCATGCAGGCGATCATGGCGGGGATGGAGGCCACCTGGTGGCTGAACGACCAGCTGCACGCATGGCTGGGGGAGAAGAACGCGGCCGACACGCTCACCCAGTCCGTTCCGCACAACGTCACGTCCGAGATGGGGCTGGCGCTGCTCGATGTCGCGGATGCGATCCGCCCGTACCCGGACGTGGTGGCCTTCCTGCAGCAGGTCGACCACGAGGGGTTCCTGGACGACCTGACCGGGCTCGCCGGAGGGCAGCGGGCGCGCGATGCCATCCAGGCCTACCTCGACCGGTACGGCATGCGGTGCGTCGGCGAGATCGATATTACGAGGCCGCGCTGGAGCGAGCGCCCCAGCACGCTCGTGCCCCTCATCCTCGGCAACGTCAAGCACTTCGAGCCAGGCGCCGGCCAGCGGCGCTTCGAGCAGGGACGGCGGAAGGCAGAGAAGAAGGAACAGGAGCTGCTGCAGCGACTGCGGGCCTTGCCGGACGGGGAGCAGAAGGCCCAGGAGACGAAGCGGATGATCGACCGGGTGCGCACCTTCGCCGGCTACCGGGAGTACCCGAAGTACTTCATCGTCAGTCGCTACCTCGTCTACAAGCAGGCCCTGCTGGACGAGGC
Source organism: Gaiellales bacterium (assembly GCA_038321545.1). Classification (GTDB taxonomy): domain Bacteria; phylum Actinomycetota; class Thermoleophilia; order Gaiellales; family F1-60-MAGs149; genus VFJZ01. The sequence continues at coordinate 4,723 of JBBQFB010000172.1, read as the reverse complement.
CGGCCGGCTCGTAGAGGCCAACGTGCTGCGCGAGAGGGAGGACGCCTTCTACCTCACGTTCCCGGAGTTCCACGAGGCCGTTCGCACGCACGAGGTGGACGGCCGGCTCATCCGCCGGCGCGAGGCCGCGTTCCGGTCATATCAGGCGCTGACGCCGCCTCGGGTACTCACGTCGGACGGCGAGGGCGTGACCGGGGAGTACCGGCGCGGCGACCTTCCCGCCGGCGCGCTCGTAGGCCTCGCGGTCTCCGCCGGAACCGTCTCGGGGCGCGCCCGCGTCATCCTCGACCTGGCGCAGGCCGAGCTCGAACCGGGCGACATCCTGGTCACCACCTACACCGACCCCAGCTGGACGCCCCTGTTCGTCGCGATCACGGGCCTGGTGACGGAGGTCGGCGGCCTGAGGACCCACGGAGCGGTGATCGCGCGGGAGTACGGCCTGCCGGCCGTCGTCGGCGTGGAGCACGCCACCCGGCTGATCCCCGATGGCCGGCGAATCCGCGTGCACGGAACCGAGGGCTACATCGAGATTTTGGGCGAGGGCGATGAGGTGCCGGCTACCCGAACGTGAACACGTACGCCTCGGCGCCGGATCATGCGTGCTCGGCGACCCTTGCGGTCAGGCACCACGCTGACCCGACCGGTCCGCGCTCTAGCGTTCACCCGTACCGTTTCGCCAACACCTCAACGCCATGCACTCCGACCTGATTCCCAACGTACACCCGGAGCTGCGCGCCCTGATCGGCTGCGCCGGCAACGAGCTCACCACCGCGGCGCCCGCGTGATGGAGCCGGCGATCCAGACCGAGGGCCTGGCAAAGATCTACCGCCAGGGAGAGGGCTTGAAACGGCTCGACCTCGAGGTCGCGACGGGCGAGATCTTCGGCTTTCTCGGCCCCAACGGCGCCGGCAAGACGACGATGATCCGCACCCTGCTCGACCTGATCCGGCCGACCGGCGGCCGGGCACGCCTGCTCGGACTCGACTCGCACGCCGACAGCCTGGCGATCCGAGCCCGGATCGGGTACCTCCCCAGCGACCTTGCGCTACCACCCCGGCAGACGGGCGCACAGCTACTCGGCTTCCTCGCCGAGCTGCGCGGCGGCGTCGACCGAAAGGTGCGCGATCAGCTCGTCGAGCGGTTCGGGGCGCAGCTCGACCGACCGGTGCGGAAGCTCTCGAGCGGTAACCGTCAAAAGCTCGGTCTCGTGCAGGCGTTCATGCACGAGCCCGAGCTCGTGATCCTCGATGAGCCGATCACTGGCCTTGACCCGCTGGTGCAGGAAGAGTTTCACCGGCTTCTCTCCGAGTTGCGCACCCAGGGGCGGACCGTGTTCCTCTCCTCGCACACCTTGTCCGAGGTCGAGCGCGTCGCCGACCGGGTCGCAATTCTCCGCGAGGGAGAGCTCGTGATCGTCGAGACGATCGAGAATCTCCGCGCGGTCGCGGTGCAGCATCTCGAGTTCGACTTCGCCACGCCGCCGGATGCCCTGCCGTTCCGATCCCTGCCGGGCGTTCGTGGCGCGGAGGTACAGGGCCGACGCCTTCGCGTCAGCATCGAAGGTCCCGTCGACGGCTTGCTCAAACAGGCCGCGCTGCACGAGGTCATCTCGATCCGGACGCACGAGGCCGACCTGGAGGAGATCTTCCTCGGCTTCTATCGAACCGGGGAGAAGAGCACGTGATCAGAGCGCTGCTCGTCCAGGCACTGCGACAACGAGCCCGGCTCACCGCCATCGTCGCGGCAGATCTCCTTGCGATCGCGTTCATCGAAACCGCCCTGTTCCCGGCGCTGCGGCACAGCATCGGCGACGTCGGCAGCAACCTGCCGAAGGGCGTCGCCGACCTGATCGGCGGCGGCAACTTCGCTACCCTGCCCGGCTGGCTGAAGGTCGAGGTCTTCTCGATCGTCGCGCCCTTCACATTCGCGGGAATCGGGATCGTGATCGCGGTCGCCGGCACCGCCGGCGACGAGGAGTCCGGAGTCCTCGACCTCGTGCTCGCCCATCCCGTCAGGCGCGCGCAGCTCGTGCTCGCAACCGCGTGCGCGGCGGTTGCGGCGATCCTCGTCACGGCGTTCGCCCTCTGGGGTGGGCTGGTGATCGGCGTGCACGCGTTCACCGACGGCGGCCTCGGCGCCGGGGCACTTGCGGCCGCGATCGTGCACGCGGCGCTCCTCGGGATCGTCTTCGCCGCCTTCGGGCTTGCAGTCGCCGCCGCCACCGGCAGCCGTTCGACCGCGATCGGCGTCGCGGTCGCAGTGGCCGCCGGCAGCTACCTGGTCGACGGCTTCACCGGCGCGATCGCCTCAATCAGCTGGATCCGACGGCTGACACCGTTCTACTACGACAACGCCAACGATCCGCTCTCGCACGGTGTCGACGCTGCTCATCTGGCCGTCCTCGCCGGGCTCAGCTTGCTCCTGGCAGGGGCGGCAGTGGTCGCGTTCGACCGGCGGGACATTCGTGGCTGATTCCGCAAGGGCTGGCGTCGCAAACGGTATCGCGGACGCCGTCTAGACCGTGTGGTCCAGCTCGGGCGGGTGCGCCGACGGCTCGTGGACCGGGTCGTCGAGGACGCCGAGGACGAGCACCGTGGCATCGTCGTCGAGCGGCGTCTCGTGCAGATGAGTGACGTGACAGACGATGTGCGTGAGCAGCGACGCGGCCGAGGGCTCGGCGCACCGGGCGACGTGCTCGAAGAGCCCGTCAGAGCCCAGCCGGCCCGTCAGGTTCCGCCGCTCCACCACTCCATCGGAGTAGAACACCACCCGATCGCCGGGCGCCAGCTCGGTGCTGACCGACTGCAGCCCGCTGCAGTCGCCGATACCGAGCGGCGGGAACGCGAACGCGTGCAGCTGCTCCGGCGGGCCGTCCAGTGGGAGCCGGCAGGGCTGGGGGTGGCCGCAGGCGAGCCACTCGATCGACCGTGTGGCGGCATGCCACCGCGCGAGGAGCGCGGTCACGAACATGGACGGGTCGCCGAAGCCGACGACTGCCTGGTCCATCAGCCTCGCGGCATCGACCAGCGAGGCGCCGGCCTGGCGCGCGGCCCGGAACGCCGCCAGTGACAGCGCCGACGCGGCCGACGCCCGGCCGCCCTTGCCCGCCGCGTCGGCGAGCGCGAGCCACGCCCCGTCGGCGTTGGCGGAGTGGTCGAACCAGTCACCGCCGACGTCGTATGCCGGCAGGACCGTGCCCGCCAGCTCGGCGCCGCGGACACCGCTGACGCGCGGTGGCAGCAGGATCTGCTGCAGCTCGGCACCGGCCGTCGCCCGCTGCCGGTGCCGTGCGGCGCTGACGCGGTCGGAGTAGCGCAGGGAGAGCTCCAGGGCGGCGGCGGCGCGCCCGGCGAGCACGTCGAGCCGGCCATCGACCGTGCCGAGGACGAGGAACACGGCGATCGCCCGGTGTCGCAGCCACAGCGGCACGATCTGGCCGATGCCGCGCTGCGGCAGCGATCGTTCGAGAGCGGCGAGATGGGAGATCGGGATCTCCGGCCCGGCCATCTGCGGGATCGGCAATTCCTCCGGCATGGTGCTGCGGCCGGCGAGCCGCAGCAGGGCGACACCCTCCAGGTCGACAACGTAGATGCCGACGGCACACCCGGCCAACGCTTCCGCGATCTCGACGATCCGTTCGGGCAGCGTGTCGATCGGGAGCTCGAGCAGATCCACCGCCGTCGGGAGCTGGTCGACCGCCATCAGAGGGCCGGCGCCGCTGCGTTCCAGCCGGCTACGGCGGCCGCGCAGTCCAGGCCGCGGGATGGCCGGGACGGGTGCCGCTGAGCGAGGGGGAGTTCCACCGCGAGCGCCCTCCGCGCCGACCGAACAGCCGAGGCGCCCCCGGTCGAAGTCCCCGAGGACCAGCAGCACGACGAGACGACGATCACGATGGTGAGAGTACTCGCCGGGCAGCGTGTCGGCCGCCGAGCCTCGATAACCGGCGATCCCGGCTGGCGCATGGATCGGCGGTGCGTGGCCGAACAGCGGACCAGAGCGACCGGGCACCGTGGGCCGGTGACGGGTTCAACTCGTCTTGGCCTTCGCCCGGTCCTTCTCATAGGCGGGGTGCTCCACGATCTCTCCGGCCACTGGACGGCCGGCGACGTCGGCGACGAAGGACTGTCCGACCACGAGGCGATCGCGATCGACCTTGGCAAGCCCGAGCGTTGCCCCGCCGAGGTACGGCGAGACGACCGCCTGAGTCACGAAGCCAACCTCCGTGCCGTCGATCGAGATCCTCGCCCCTGTCGCCCGATCGCCGCCCTCGTCGAGGCGGACGCTGGTCAGCCGTCGGCGCGTCGCCTCGCGGTCGCGCAGGCATCCTTCGCGGCCTGGGAAGGGGCCTTTCTCGTAGTTGACCGACCAGCCGAGGCCGCACTCGTACGGCGAGACGGTCGAGTCGTACTCGACGCCGCCGATGATGAAGCCGCCCTCGATTCGGAACAGATCGAGCGCCACCATCCCGATCACCGCCATCCCGCGCGGCGTCCCGCCGGCGAGCAGGGCGTCCCACAGCTCGAGCGCCCGGGCGCGCTCCACCCAGAGCTCGTAGCCCAGCTCGGCGGTATAGCCCAGCCTCGTCATGAAGACGGAGATGCCGGCGATCTCGATGTCCTCGCGGAACGTGTAGTACGGGAACGCTTCGTTCGAGATATCCGTCGCCGTCAGCGACTGCAGGATCTCGCGGCTGCGCGGACCCTGCAGGCAGAGATGGGGCAGC
>JBBQFB010000171.1:0-8799 GCA_038321545.1 Gaiellales bacterium | reverse complement strand
CCTGAGCGCCTCCGAGTCGCGGATCCGCGACGTGGACGTGGCCCAGGAGATGGTCAACTTCACGCGGCTGCAGATCCTGTCGCAGTCCGGCACCGCGATGCTGGCCCAGGCCAACCAGGCCCCGCAGAGCGTGCTCTCGCTCCTCCGGTAATTTCTCCGGAGCCTGTTCTGTCTCGTCACGAGGCCGGCGCCCTTTCGGGCGCCGGCCTCATCCGCTTTCTGGGGTGGCGAAGGTCGCGGTTGGGCTTGGTTGCGATGTGGCGTCCAATTGCACGGCGCGTTCCGTGCAATTGCACGGGACGATCACGACCGCCGCCACCGGTCTGCGGCGAGCCACGCGAACGGCCGCAGTGCTCAGCCTCGCTGCCCGTTCGCGCCCCAAGTGCACGGAGCGCGCCGTGCAATTGCACGGCCGGCGACGTCCAAGTGCTCGGAGCGCTCCGTGCACTTGCGTGCATCCGCCCGCGTCCCCTTCGCCACGTTCTTCGACGGCGAGCCGGCATGGGGCGGATCCGAAGAACGTGGCGAAGCACGAACGCGACGCCGTCCAATTGCACGGAGCGCGCCGTGCAATTGGAATCCCCCAGGACAGGGACCGGCCGCCGTGGCACGCCACGACGGCCGGTGGGGAGGTGGTCTGGGTCGGCCCGCGCCGGGCTGGCGTCCCGGGGGCCGATGACGCTGGCGATCGTCGTCCCTGACCTAACCCGACGCCTTCCCTGGCGCCGGGCGCTGCCCGGTGGATGCATCCGGGCAACGTCTGGAGGCGGCGAGCGCTAGCCGCGGATCAGTGAGAGCACGGCGTTCGGCGCCTGGTTGGCCTGTCCGAGCATCGCGACGCCGGACTGCTGCAGCACCTGGAGCTTCGTGAACGTCGTCATCTCGAAGGCCATGTCGGTGTCGCGGATGCGCGACTCGGCGGCCGAGAGGTTCTCGTGGTACGTCGCGAGGTTCGCGATCGTGTGCTCGAGCCGGTTCTGGATCGCGCCCAGTCCTGCGCGGGCGTCGGCGATCGAGGAGAGCGAGCGGTCGATGGCGTCGATGTCGGCGCCCGTGGTGAACGTCCCGACGAACACGCTGTCGAAGTAGGAGCCGCCGAGGTTCATCGGGGAGATGATGATCGTCTCGCCCGTGTTGGCGCCCACCTGGAAGGTGATCGGCGTCGTCGAGCCGAGCGCGTTGATGCCGTTGAACGTCATGGTGGAGACGATCCGGGTGGCCTCGGCCGACAGCTGGACGATCTCCGCCGTGATGGCGGCCTTGTCGCCTGTCGAGAGCGTGCCGTTGTTGTACTGGACGGCGAGCTCACGGACACGCTGCAGGATCGAGTGCACCTCGTTCAGCGCACCTTCTGCGGACTGCACGAGCGACACGCCGTCCAGAGCGTTGCGGCTGGCCTGTGCCACGCCGCGGATCTGTGCGCGCATCTTCTCGGAGATGGCGAGGCCAGCGGCATCGTCGGCGGCGCGGTTGATGCGCAGGCCCGACGAGAGCTTCTCCATCGACTTCGACATGGTCATCGCCGTGGCAGACAGCTGCCGGTGAGCGTTGAGCGCGTCGGTGTTGGTGTTGATACGGAGCGACATCCTTATCCTCCCTGATTGGTACACCCGGCTTCCTGCCGGGCTGGCCCCTCGCCTGGGGCCTTCGCCGTATCTGGCGGCTCCGTTCCGGCGATCCTCGCCGTCCGGTTGCAATGGGTGTATCGCCACCCCCGGGCACCACCTTTACGTTTTGTAAGTGAGGTGGATATATTGCAAAAGTCATTTGTGTGACCGGCGTTCAGCGCAACCGGGCGACCGCGGCCCGCACGGCCGCATCACCACTGCCTCCAGGCCTCCACAGGGCGCTCCGAACGGTCACGTTCGCCACCTCGAGCTCGCTGAAGCGCACCAGACCCGTTCCGGCCGGCAATCGTGCCTTGGCGAGCACCGATCCGACCTGCGAACGACGGCCGGCGACGATCACGAACAGCCCGAACCGGCCGTTGCGGCCCACCGGTTCGCGGAGGAACACCGTCCCGGCGGCCGTCTCGCCGGCCGGCTCGAGCGTGATGTGCTCCGCGCGGAACGCCGCCACCACCGTTGCGGCGGCGATCGCCGACGGTGCGCCGCGGTGTCTCGCCACCGCCACGGTGCCCGCCGCCGCGCCTCCCGCGACCAGCAGCAGGAGGGAGTAGGCCGCCGCGAATCTCCGCTTCACCGCGCGAGTGTACGACGGCGCAGCACGCCGCCGGAAGCCCTCGCTGCCAGTGCCACCAGCCCGATCAGACACAGCAGGAGCCCCAGCCGGAACGACCCCGGCCGGTAGCGGAACTCGACCAGGTGCGTCCCGTCGGGCACCACGACCGCCCGCATCGCGAGGTTCGCCGGCCGGATCGGCGTCGGGCGGCCGTCGATCGTCGCCTCCCAGCCGGGGAACACCTGCGACGCGACCACCAGCACGGCCGCCCCCGAGCTCGTCACGCGCAGCCGCTCCGTGTCCCACCCGATCTCGGTCGCCGCCGACGTCACCGTGCCCGTCGCGGCCCGCATCCGGTCGGTCGGCTGCTCGATCACCGACCGGTCACGGAGCCGCGCCGTCCCTGCCAGCACCGTCGCGGCCTCGTCTTCCGAGGCCACGAACGCCACCGCGGCCGGTGTAAACGCGTGCGGGTAGGTCTCGGCATTCGCGAACACCGCCAGGTCGCCGGGAAGCGTGGGCACCGGTTGCATGCCCGCCGGCGCCGCCGAGCCGGGCGAGTCGGCGACGTACCGCACGCCGACCGCATCGAGCAGGTCGAGCCCCGCGGTCCCGGTCGTCTGCGCGAACAGGAAGCCGAACCGGGCGCCGCCGCCGCGGATCGCCACGAGGCGCTCGTACCGCTCCGGGTAGAGCGCGTCCTCGGCGCGCGGGTCGGCGATCCCCAGCGCCGATCCGATCTGCGGCCGCACGTTGCGGCCAATCGCCGCCAGCCGCTGGCCCGGCTGCAGATCGCGTTGCACCGCAGCCAGCGACGGTAACGGCCGGAACGGATCGACCGGAACGGCGAACTGCCGTGGCGGGTGCAGCAGCCACACCTGCGCGACCACGACGACTGCGACGCCGCCGACCGCCAGGGTCGCGCGCGTGATCCGCGCCAGTGCCGCGGCGGCGAGCGCCGCCGCCGCCAGCCCGAGCACGAACTCGCCGTACCGCGGAACGTTCACGCGGTCGAGCCCCGGCAGCCACGCGAGCAGCGTCGCCAGCGGCGTGTCGACGCTGCGCAGCGCCCACACGGCGGCCGCCACCAGCAAGGGACCGGTGCCGGGAATCCGGCGCCGCCAGCCGATCGCGCCGCCCACGGCGGCGAGGGCGAGCGGCACGCCCAGCAGCTCGGGCTGCAGGCCCTTGCGCCGCACCAGCGCGTCCAGGTCGGACAGCGCCAGCCGTGTGTGCCCGAGCTGGCCGCCGTGCGAGTCGGCCGCGATCCGCAGGTACTCGAGCGTCGGCACGATCTGCGGCGCGGCCAGCAGCGCGCCGCAGACGGCGGCCCCCAGCAGCTCGGCCAGCACGCGGCGCGATCGCCCCTCGCGCCACCACCAGTACGCGCCCCAGCCAGCTCCCACGTATGCCAGGCAGGCGAGCACCTCGGGCTGGCCGCCGTACGCCGCAGCGGCCGTCAGCAGCGCCACCGCAGCGAATCGCGCCGGGCCCGGCCGTCGCACCAGCGCCAGGATCGCGGCCAGCAGCCACGGCGCCAGCACCTCGACCGACATCGACACCTGCGGCGCCCAGCGCGTGAACATCGGCGCGAGGCCGTACAGCAGCGCTGCTCCGGCGGAGGCCGACGGTGGAGCGCCCAGCAGCAGCAGGAGCACGAGGCAGCCGAGCGCCCCGACCAGCAGCCGCAGCAGGATCACGGCGTTCCACATCCGCTGCCCCGGAGCGACCAGCACCGGCAGCGTGAGCGGGCTGCCGACGGCGCTCTGCGCGTTTGCGACCAGCGGCATCCCGAGCCCGGCATAGGGGTTCCACAGCGGCACCGTCCCGTCGGCGAGCGCCCGGTGCGCGATCTCCGTCATCGGCTCGAAGAACCACGAGAACGCGCCGGCGTCGATGGTCGTCGGCACCTGCTTGGTGTACGGGTACGCCAGCTTCGTCGGCTGGCTCATCTGCCCGGCGACCGCGCCGTTGGGCGCGAACGTCCGGCGCATCGCCGCGACGGTCGGAAACGCCGCGACGATGACGAGCGCGTAGAGGACCGCGCTCCGTCGCACGGTCACGGCGTGAGGGCGGCCAGCTCGCGGAAGAGCGAACGCGCGGCGCGGACGCCGGCCTCGTAGTTGCGCACCAGCAGCCGCTCGTTCGGCGCGTGGATGTTGTCGTCCACCATGGCGACGCCTGACAGGATCGTCGGAACGCCGTGCCGGTGCAGCGCCGACACGAGCGGGATCGCGCCGCCGGTGCGGGCGACGGCGCACTCGTGGCCGAACGTCTCGGCCAGCACGCGGCGCGCGATCACCAGCGGCGGCAGGGCCGGGTCGAACGCGCACCCGGCCGAGGCGCCCCAGCGCTCCAGCTCGACCGTCGCGCCCTCGGGCGCGAGCGAGCGCAGGTGCTCGCCGAGGGCCGTCCACACGGCCTCCACGGTCTGGTCGGGTACGAGCCGCAGCGAGATGGCAGCCGTCGCCTCGTAGGGAATGATCGTCCGGTGCTGCGTCGCGTCGCGACACGTGATCGCGTTCACGTCGAACGTGGGCAGCGCGAACGTGCGCCGGTAGTAGTCGCCGGCGGCGGCGGCGTCGAGCGGCGAGATGCCGCCCGCGGCGAGCTCGCCGGCGCCGGGCGGCAGCGTGGCCCAGCTCGCGACCTCCTCCGGCGACGGCTGCCGCACATCGGCGCGCAGCGCCTCCGGGATCAGTCCGTCCCGCGCCCGCGTGCCGTCGATCAGCGTGGCCAGCACGTGCGCGGCGTTGAGCCCGGCGCCGCCGTACAGGCCCGAGTGCACGTCGCGCGTGCCGGTGGTGACGCGCAGACGCCCCGTGATGACACCGCGGACGCCGATCGTCAGCAGTGGCCAGCCGTCGGCCACCAGGCCGCTGTCGAACACCAGCGCCGCGTCGTAGTCCGGCGAGTTGGCATCCAGCCAGCGGACGACCGAGTCGCCGCCGATCTCCTCCTCGCCGTCCGACACGACGGTCACGTCGCACGCGAGCTGGCCCTCGCGCGCCAGGTCGACCACGGTGCCGAGCAGGCAGTGGAAGTTGCCCTTGTCGTCCGACGCCCCGCGCGCGTAGATGTAGCCGTCGCGCACCTCGGGCTGGAACGGCGGCGAGTGCCAGTCCGCGAGCGGCGCGACGGTCTGCACGTCGTAGTGGCCGTAGACCAGCAGGTGCGGCGCGCCGGCCCTGCCGCAGGAGATCGTGCCCACCGCGAGCGGGTTCTTCGCCGTCTCCAGCACGTCGGCCGTGCCGCCGGCCTCGCGCACACGCGCGCAGACCCACTCCGCGCCGCGGCGCAGGTCGGCGTCGTCGCCGTCGCCCGACGAGATGGACGGGATCCGGATGAAGTCGAAGAGCTCCTCGAGCAGCTCGGCGGTCGTGCGGGGCACTTGGGTAATCTCCGACTCGGGGCCGGAAGACGGCCCGCTCCCATGGACCCGCAGACGATACCCGACACCGCATCCGCCGCCGGCGCCGAAGTCGCGCTCGGCGCGCTGCTGCGCGACGACGCGGCGAACGCGCTCGCACGCCGGCTCGGCTCGGCCGCGCGCACGACCGTCCGCGCATCGGAGTCGGTGCTGCCGCTGCTGCTCGCCTCCCTGCACGCCCAGCGCGCCGACACCGACCGGCCCGCGCTCTCGATCCTGGTGGAGGACGACGACGCAGCGCGCGAACTGGCCGAGGCGATCACCCCGTACCGCCCCGACACGCAGGTCGGCTACCTGCCGCACCGTGGCGCGGCCTGGGGCTCGCCGCTGATCCCGCCCCCGCACCTGGTGGGCGAGCGGGCGCGTGCGCTCGACGTGCTCGCGGCCGGCGGCATCGTCGTCGTCTCGGCCGAGGCGCTGGTCGAGCGGATCGGCGGACGCGACTCGCGCACCGCCCCCGTCCGCATCGGCGTGGGGGACACCGTCGAGCGGGACGACCTGATCGCCGCGCTCGTCGAGTCGGGGTACGAGCGCGTCGGCGGCACGGTCGACGAGCGCGGCCAGGTGTCGGCCCGCGGCGACGTGGTCGACGTGTTTCCCACCACGGGCCGCGAGCCGATCCGGATCGAGCTGTTCGGCGACGAGGTGGAGCGGGTCTCGGCCTTCTCGTCGCTCACGCAGCGGTCGCTGCGCGATCTCGGCCGCGTCGCGATCTACCCCGCCCAGGAGCTGCTCGACGTCGATGGTGCGGCGGCGTTCGCCGACGCCGATGACGGCCTCGAGATCCCCGCCGGCCTCGTGTCGCTGGCGCCGGAGCTGCTCGCCGCCGGCGCGCTGATCGCCTGGGAGCCGCGCCTCGTCGCCGCCGCGGCGGAGGAGCGCCTGACCGAGGTTGCGACCCCGCCCAGCCGGCGGCGCGGCTACCTGCGCGTCGAGGACGTCCGCGAGCTGGTCGACGGCCTGCACGCCTTCGATGCGCTGCCGCAGGGTCAGGCCGTCGTCTTCGAGGGCCAGCGTCCCGCGATCGCGGCCCGTGGCATCGCCGAGACCGAGAACGAGCTGCGCGCCCAGGTGCGCGGCGGCCAGCGTGTGCTGATCGCGTTCCCGCACCGCGGCGACGCGGAGCGCACGGCGCTGCAGCTGAAGCGGGTCGACACGGAGCTGCTCGAGCCGGGTGCGGCGCTGCCGTCGGCGCCCGGCGTCTACCTCGTCATCTCGCGGATCCGGCGCGGCCTCGTGTCGACGCAGCTGGCTCTGTCGCTGCTGCCGTCCGCGCAGCTGTTCCGCCGCAAGGCGGCCGACTCTCGCATCGGCCGGGCGGTCCGCTCGTTCACGGATCTTCGGCCCGGCGACTACGTCGTGCACGAGGAGCACGGGGTCGGCCACTTCGTCGGGTTCGACACGAAGACCGTGGCGGGCGTCACCCGCGACTACCTGTGCCTCGACTTCAAGGGCTCCGACAAGCTGTTCGTCCCGCACGAGCAGATCGCGAAGGTGTCGCGGTACATCGGCTCCGACGCCCGTGCGCCGGTGCTCTCGAAGCTGGGCGGCAAGGCGTGGCACACGCTCAAGGCGCGCGCGCGTCACGCCGTGCACGAGCTGGCCGGTGAGCTGCTCGCCCTGTACGCCGCCCGCCAGGCGTCCGAGAAGCAGCCGATCGTCGGCGACGGCGAGCTGATGGAGATCGTCGAGCGCGGGTTCCCGTACACCGAGACCGACGACCAGGTGCGGGCCATCGAGGCGGTCATGGCCGACCTCGAGTCGGGTCGGCCGATGGACCGCCTGCTGTGCGGCGACGTCGGCTTCGGCAAGACCGAGGTGGCGCTCCGGGCGGCCGCGAAAATCGTCGAGTCGGGGCGCCAGGTGCTGATGCTGGTGCCGACCACGATCCTGGCGCAACAGCACTACCAGACGTTCCACGACCGCTTCCGCGACACGGCGGTGCTGATCGAGGTCGTCTCCCGCTTCCGGCAGGCCGCCGATCTGAAGGGCGTCGTGGCCGGGTTCCGGGAGGGCAAGGTCGACATCCTGATCGGCACCCACCGCGTGCTCTCACGCGACGTCGTGCCGGCCGAGCTCGGCCTCGTGATCGTCGACGAGGAGCAGCGCTTCGGCGTCGCCCAGAAGGAGATCCTGCGGCAGCTGCGCACCGAGGTCGACGTGCTCGCGCTGTCCGCCACGCCGATCCCGCGGACGCTGCACATGTCGCTCTCGGGCCTGCGCGACATCTCGGTGATCGCGACGGCGCCGCGCGGTCGCCGGCCCGTGCGCACGCACGTGGGGGAGTACGAGCCGGAGCTGGTGGCAAGCGCCATCCGCCGCGAGCTCGGCCGGGGCGGCCAGACCTTCTTCCTCCACAACCGCGTCGAGTCGATCGACGACGCGGCCGAGGCGCTGCGTCAGCTGGTGCCCGAGGCGCGCGTGTCGGTCGGGCACGGCCAGATGACCGAGCGCCAGCTGGAGTCGGTGATGGAGAGCTTCGTGCGCGGCGACGCCGACGTGCTGTGCGCCACGACGATCATCGAGGCCGGCCTCGACATCCCGTCCGCCAACACGCTGATCGTCGAGCGCGCCGACCTGCTCGGGCTGTCGCAGCTGTACCAGATCCGGGGCCGCGTCGGCCGCTCCGACGTGCCGGCCCACGCCTACCTGTTCTACCCCGACGCCGCCGAGCTGACGGAGGAGGCCGGCGCGCGACTGGCCGCGCTCGCCGACTACACCGAGCTCGGCTCCGGCTTCAAGGTCGCGATGCGCGACCTCGAGCTGCGCGGCGCCGGCAACCTGCTCGGCGACGAGCAGACCGGCCACGTCGCCGCCGTCGGCTTCGAGCTGTACTGCGAGCTGCTGGCCGAGGCGGTCGCCGACCTGCAGGGCCAGGCGCCGCCGGCGGTCGCCTCCGCCGTCCGCGTCGACGCCGCCGTCGACGCCTACATCCCGTCCACGTACGTGGGCATGGAGGCGGCCAAGATGGACGTCCACCGGCGCATCGCGCTGGCGGGCTCCGAGGACGACCTGCGCGAGCTGGAGTCCGAGCTGGCCGACCGGTTCGGCGTGATTCCCGAGCCGGTCTCGAATCTGATCGGCATCCAGGCGGTCCGGATCGCGCTCGCGCCACTGGGCGCCGTGGCCCTCAGCGTGCGGCGCGAGCGGATCGCGCTGTCGGGGCTGACGCTGGGCGCGGACGACAT
>JBBQFB010000170.1:0-8807 GCA_038321545.1 Gaiellales bacterium | reverse complement strand
AGGAGGACGCCGAGTCGGCGCCCGACGTCGGTGTCACACGGGAGAAGGAGGAGGAATGAGTTCCATGCTTCGAAGGCCCCTGGGGCTGCTCGCAGCGCTCGGACTGGTGGCGGTGCTGGTTGCTGCCTGCGGAGGTGGCGGGTCGAGTGACGCCACCACGTCGGCGCCGGCCGCCGCACCACCGGCGAGCATCACGAGCGCCGCCGGCCTCGATCCGGCGTACAAGGGCAAGGTGACGGTGCTGTCGTTCTTCGGCGTCGACACCTACAAGGTGATCGACACCTTCGTGCAGCAGCAGATCCAGGCGAAGTACCCGAACGTCAAGGTTGAGTTCCAGTACTCCGACCCGGCCGGCATCACGCAGAAGATCAAGACCGGCGTCGCGAGCGGCGACCCGGCCGACATCGCCGCCTACCTGCCCGGCCCGAGCTTCATCGAGCTCGCGCAGGCCGGAACGCTGCTCGACCTGACGCCGCTGATGGCGTCGGATCCGACACTCACCAAGATCGGCGCCGACTGGGCGAAGCGCGTGCCGCCGGACCAGTACATCTACGGTGACAAGACGCTGGGTATCGTCGCCACGCTTGGCCCGATGTCCATCTGGTACTGGAAGAGCGTGTTCGAGAAGGCCGGCATCACCGCGCCGCCGACGACCGTCGACGAGCTGATCGCGGCGTCGGGGAAACTCCGCGCCTCTGGCGTGCAGCCGATGTCGATGGGGCTGGAGACGTCGTCGCTGTTCACCGCCGACTACACGTTCAACACCTTGATGGCCAACTTCGACGGTGGAGCCGACTCCAAGGCGCGGCTGGCCGACAAGGGCAAGCTGGCATACGACGACGCGTCGTTCACGCAGGGTCTCGACCTGTTCAAGAAGCTCTACGACGGCGGGGTCTTCAACGACTCCGTGCTGGCCGACAGCTACGACCCGGCGGCCAAGAACCTGTGGAAGGACAAGAAGGTCGCGATGTTCTGGCAGAGCGGCCCGTGGATGGCGCACTACGTGGATGACGCCGCGGCCGGCGACATCGGTGTGATGCACTTCCCGACCGTCGACGGCAAGAGCGCCACCGCCACCGGTACCGATCTGTCGATGGTGGCGTTCGGTGTGACCGACGAGCAGAAGTCGCCCGAGCACGCTCAGCTGGTCGGCGAGGTGATCAAGGCGTACCTGTCGCCGGAGGCTCAGAAGATGTACTACGACCAGGGCATCTTCCCGGCCGACACATCGGTCGTGGACGGTACGTCGACGGGCGTCTGGGGCAAGATCCTCGAGGAGATGGTCGCCAACCTGAACGACAGCGACCGGATCGTCGACTACGCGACGTACACCCCCGGCGTGTACAACGCCGAGACCAACGGCATCCAGGCGATGCTGCTCGGCGACAAGAGCGTCGCGGACGTGCAGAAGGACATGCAAGCCGAGCAGAAGAAGGCATATTCTTGCGCTCCTTCGTGTCCCTGAGGATACGCGGCGTCCGTGCGGGCGCGATGGGCTACGTGCTCATCGCGCCCGCGTTCCTCGTCTTCGCCGTCTTCTTCATCTACCCGGTCGTCTACGCGGTCCGGCTGTCGTTCCGGGACTGGTCCGGGCTGACGCCGATCGCCACCGCGCCCTGGACCGGGCTCGACAACTACCGGGAGTTGCTCGACGACGGCATCTTCCGGAAGGCGATTCGCAACACCCTCGTTTTCACCATCACGACGACGGCGGTGCAGACCGGTGTTGCGTTCCTGCTGGCGTTCGGCCTCTGGTACTTCCGCACACGCTGGAGCGCGCTGCAGCGGATGGTGATCTTCTTTCCGACGGTGCTGTCGATGGTGCTCGTCGGGCTCGTCTGGCAGCAGTTCCTGGCCCCTGGTGGTCCGATCAACGGACTCCTCCGGATCACCGTCTCGTGGCTCGGCGACCCTCAGATCGCGCTCTGGACGATCGCCTGGATCGCGTCGTGGCAGTGGACGGGCTGGTCGATGATGCTCTACCTGGCCGCGATGGTCGGCTTCGATCGCGAGATGCTGCAGGCCGCGCAGATCGACGGCGCGAGCGACGCGCGGATCGCCCGGGAGATCGTGGAGCCCGTCCTCCGCCCCGTCACGTCGCTCGTGGTCCTGCTGAACCTGATCGGCGGCGTCCAGGCCTTCGACACGATCTGGGTGACGACGCGCGGCGGCCCGAACCACGCCACCGAGACCCTGACCACGTACGCGCAGTACACGGCGTTCGACGCGCAGGGCCCGAGTGAATTCGGGTATGCGTCGGCGATCGCAACGGTGACGATCGTGGTGCTGATGGTGCTCGCCACGTTCCGGCTGCGCAACGAGCGGGGCGTGGCGGCATGACGCAGCGGTCGTGGTTCGGCACAGCCCTGCATGCGCTGCTCTGGACGTGGGCGATCATCGTCGCGATCCCGCTGCTGTTCATCCTCGGCCTCTCGCTGTCGCGCGGGACGGCGGCGAGCGACCGGCTGCTGTATGTGCTGCCGGCCGACCCGACGTTCGACAACTATCCGCGTGCGTTCGACTTCATGGCCGAGTTCGTCGTGGCGCTGCCACGCGTGTTCCTGAACAGCGCCGTGGCCACCGGCGCGACGGTGCTCGGCGCGCTGACGCTCGCCACGCTCGCCGCCTACGCCTTCGCGACGATCCCGTTTCCCGGCCGGAAGGTGGCCTTCCTGACGGTCTGCCTCGGCCTGACCGTGCCGACGTCGATCATGGTGGTGCCCGAGTTCATCACCGTCCGCGCGCTCGGCATCTCCGGTCGGCCGAGCCTGATCCTGCCGTACATCGCGTTCGGGCTTGCGCTGCCCACGCTGATCCTGACGGTGTTCTTCCGCGCCATCGCACCGGCCCTGCTGGACGCCGCACGCGTCGATGGAGCGGGGCGGCTGCGGACGCTGTGGAGCATCGTGTTGCCGATCTCACGGCCGGCGCTCGGCACCTGCGCGTTGTTCCTCTTCCTCACGTTCTGGAACGAGTTTCCGCTCGCGCTGACGCTGATCCGCGAGACCGGCCAGGCGACGCTCCCGCTCGCGATCGCGAGCACGCGCTCGCGGGCGGGCACGCCATACGAGGTGGTCGCGGCGGTGATCGTGATGGCCAGCATCCCGGTGCTCGTCGCGTTCGCGCTCGGTCAGCGCCAGCTCATCGCCGGGCTGACGCAGGGAGGAGTCAAGGAGTGACGACAGACACCGAGCGGGTGGCCTTCGTCGGCCTCGGCGCGATGGGGAGGCCGATGGCACAGAACCTGGTCGCCGCCGGCCTCCACGTGACCGTCGCCAACCGCAGCAAGGGCGCCGTGGCCGATCTCGTCGCCGGCGGTGCGCGGGGCGCCGCGTCGCCGGGAGCCGCCGCGCGCGAGGCCGGCATCGCGATCACGATGCTCCCCGACACCCCCGACGTCGAGCACGTCGCGTCGGCGCTGCTCGACGGGCTGCGTCCCGGCGCGCTGTGGATCGACATGAGCACCATCTCGCCGCTCGTCGCGCGCTCCACCGCCACGATGGCGCACGCCCGGGGCGTCGCGTTCATCGACGCACCGGTCAGCGGCGGTGTCAGGGCGGCGGTCGGCGGGACGCTGACCGTGCTGGCCGGCGGCGCCGCGCTCGACATCGACCGCGCTCGTCCCGTGCTGTCGATCCTCGGCTCGCAGATCACGCATGTCGGTCCGGTCGGCGCCGGCCAGATCGCCAAGGCGGCCAACCAGATCCTGGTGGGAGGCACGATCGCCCTGGTCGCCGAGGCGCTCCTGATGGTGCAGGCGCTGGGCGTCGATCCCGACCGCGTCCGCGACGCACTGCTGGGCGGCTTCGCGCAGTCGAAGGTGCTCGATGTGCATGGGCAGCGGATGATCGACCGCACCTTCGAGGCCGGGTTCCGCGTCGACCTGCAGCACAAGGACCTCTCGATCGCGCTCGACGTGGGGCGCGAGGAGCGGCTGGCGCTGCCGATGACCGCGTTGGTGCGCGAGCTGTTCGGCGCCCTCCGCGCCCAGGGTGGGGGCGACCTCGACCACTCGGCCCTGACGCTGGTGCTGGAGCGGCTCAACGCCCGTACGCCGGAGGCCGTATGACTGCCAGTGTCGGATGCGTGCTCGCCGGCGCCGGGTCGTGGGGCAGACTGATCGCGGCCGAGCTCGCGCGCGTGCCGGGCATGACGCTGCACTACGTCGTCGACCCCGCCGACGGGGACCCCGTCCCGGGAGCGGAGCGCGTGGCGCGGCTCGAGACCGCCCTGGCCGACCCTGCCGTCACCGCCGTGCTGGTCGTGTCGCCGAACGACCTGCACGTGCCCCTCGCGCTCGAGGCCGTCGAGGCCGGCCGACACGTGCTGCTCGAGAAGCCGGTCGCGCTGACGGTCGCCGAGCTCGATCCGCTGGTGGTCGCTGCGGAGCGCTCGCGCTGCGTCGTGATGCCTGACCACCTGATGCGGTACTACGCGCCGCTGATCGCCGTCCGCGACGCGGTGGCCGCTGGCTGCGTCGGCGAGCCGCTCGCGGTGCAGATCGAGCGCCGCGACCTGCTCGTCCGTTCGAAGCCGTGGCTGCAGCAGCGCACGCGCGTCGGCGGGATGCTCTACCAGTCGACGTGCCACGAGTTCGATCTGGCCCGCTGGATTGCGGGCGACATCGTCGAGATCTCGTCCCACGCCGCGCCCCGCCGGATCGCTCCGGAACCGCTCGACTATGGCGACCTGGTCGTCTCGCAGGTGCGGTTCGCGTCGGGCGCCGTCGGACAGATCTGGAGCTGCATGACCGATCCGACGATGCAGTACCGCGGCATCGTCACGGGCACCGAGGGCACGCTCTGGTTCGACCTCTACGACGCGTGCGTCGCCTGGCGCCGGCTGGATGGCGGCAGCGACGAGCTCCGCTGGGCGCCCGGCGACCAGTGGTCACCGCTCGCGTGGATCAGGGCCGGCGGCATCGGCGCCGGCGAGGCCGAGGCGCTGCACGCCCTGCTGGCCGGCTTCCGCGACGCCTGCCTCGGCGTCGCGCCCGCTCCCATCACCCTCGCCGACGGCGTTGCGGCGACCGAGCTGGCCCAGGCCGGCTACCGGTCGATCGCCGAGGGACGACCGGTGCAGCTCCCGCTGGCCGGCGACGAGCGACGCCGTCTCACCTACCTCGAACCGACGACCAAGGAACCTGCATGATCGACGCCCACACCCACGTCTGGACGCTCGACGCGGAGCGGTACCCGTGGCAGCCAACGCTGTCCCACGTGCCGATCCCGACGACGCCGGCCACCGCCGAGCAGCTGCTCGAAGAGATGGACGCCGCCGGCGTCGACGTCGCAATTCTCGTGCAGCCGAGCGTCTACGGATGGGACAACAGCTACCT
The DNA here is from genome assembly GCA_038321545.1 of Gaiellales bacterium. Classification (GTDB taxonomy): domain Bacteria; phylum Actinomycetota; class Thermoleophilia; order Gaiellales; family F1-60-MAGs149; genus VFJZ01. The sequence continues at coordinate 3,469 of JBBQFB010000170.1, read as the reverse complement.
GTGCGATTGCGTCCGGGGGGCGCCCGACCGGTTCGTCGGCGTGTGTCTGGTGGATCCGTCCGATCCCGACGCTCCGGCCCACCTTCGTCGCTGGTGCGCGGCCGGCTGCCGAGGGTTCCGGATCAACCTGATCAACGAGACCGACGTCTCGTGGCTGCTCGAGCCGCGCCTCGAGCCGATGTTCGCCGAGGCCGTGCGCCTTGGCGCGAGCCTCTCGACGCAGATGCGGCCGCGCCACGCGAGCGCCGTCGCCGAACTGGCCGCCCGCCACTCCGACCTCACGATCGTCGTCGACTATCTCGGTCCCGAGGCGTTCGCCGATTCCACCGCCATCGATGCCGTCCACGAGCTCGCCGTGCAGCCCGGCATCTGGTTCAAGCTGCTCGCCGTCGGGTTGGACTCGAAGCTGGCGTGGCCGTTCCGAGACCTGTGGCCGCTGTACGGAGCGGCCGTCGAGGCCTTCGGTCCGGAGCGGGTGATCTACGGCACCGACTTCCCGCACGTGTACCGCGCCACCTCCTACGTCGATGGTGTCCGCTGGCTCGCCGAGCTGCCATTCGTCGACGACGATGCCCGCAAGCTGATCGGGGACGGTTCGGCCCGCCGGCTCTGGCGCATCCCCGCGCCGGATGCGTCCACACCGCTCGAGGAGATGAGCACATGAGCACCACGTACGACCCGGCAACCCGCTTCCTCGACCAGTCCGGCCGGGCATTCGACCGCGGCGTCGAGCACGGCCGCGCGCTGGCGCCGCAGGTGCGTGCGCTGGTCGACGACATCTGCCCGCCGGAGTGGCGCGACGACCCGGCCATCGCCCGCCGTCTCGAGCGCGAGGTCGCGTCGCTGGAGCGGCTCGGCGGCGGGCACCAGCTGGCCGAGATGGTCGGGATTGCGGTCGGCAGCGGCGTCTCGTTCGAGGACGTCGCGCGGCTCAACCTGATCGTCGGCGCCGACGGCGTTCCCGGCGTGGACTCGATCGAGGGCATGTACCGGCCGATGTGTTCGGCAATTGCCCTGCACGACCCCGAGCTCGGGGCCGTGTGCGGCAAGAACGGCGATGCCGAGGCGCACCACGAGCAGTGGTACTACGTGCAGCGGGTCGACGCGCGCGAGGATGGCCTGTCGCGGTACATCAACGTGATCTGGCCCGGCACCCTGTGGACCGACTCCGGCATGAACGAGCACGGGCTGGCGATGGTCCAGACCGCCGGCCCGGGCATGCTGGCTCAAGGCCCCGGCCTGGCCGGCTGCGTGCTGCCGCGGCTGGTGCTGGAGCGCGCCCGGACGGTCGCCGAGGCGATCGAGGTGCTGACCGAGGTGCCTGGCTCGGGTTACGGGCTGGTGTACGTGCTGGCCGACACCGACGGTGACACGGCGATCGTCGAGAAGGTGCACGACCGCACCGCCGTGCGCGGCCGCAACCGGTACGCGTGGGCCGTCAATCGGTTCGTTGCCGACGAGATCCAGGAGGTCATCGTCGAGATGCCGCTGGACGGCCTGAACGAGTCGAACGACATCCGCTGTGCCGCCTTCGACGCCCTCGGCGACGCCGCCCCAACGACGCGGGCAGAGCTGGTAAGGACGCTCCGGACGCCGCCGATCCACCAGCACGACCTGGCCGGCATCTACTCCGTGCACACAGCGGTCTACACGCCTCGCGACGGATCGCTGATGGTGGCCGGCGCGAGCCTGGCCGAGCCGTTCCGCCAATACAACCTCGAAGTTGGAGCGCCGGCATGAAGGTGACCGGAATCTCGACGCGCCTGCTGTCGATCCCGTTCCGCCGCCCCGACGAGTGGAGCGCCGGCGCGGCGCGCGGCATCACGACGGTGCTGGTCGTGATCGACACCGACGAGGGGCTGCGGGGCATCGGCGAGGCGAACGGCGACCGGTCGGCCCGCGCTGTGGCCGAGGCGATCGAGACGATGGCGCCGTACGTGATCGGACGCGAGCCGTTCGACCTCGAGCCGATCGTGCAGGACCTGATGGAGAGCGGCAAGTGGCGCAACGTGCGGCCGTTCGCGAACCAGGCGATCGCCGGCATCGACATCGCGCTCTGGGACATCATCGGGCAGTCCGCGGGCCAGCCGGTGTGCAACCTGCTTGGCGGGCGCGTCCACAAGGAGATCGACTTCTTCTGGTACGTGCAGCGCGACGATCCGGCGCGGATGGCCGCCGAGGCGCGGCAGGCCGTCGCCGACGGCTACGGCGTGCTCTACATCAAGATCGGGATCGGCGACTTCGAGGATCTCGAGGCCGTCGCCGCCGTTCGCGAGGCGGTCGGCCCCGTGCCGAAGCTGCGCGTCGACGCGAACGAGGCTTGGGCTCCCGGCCGGGCGGTCTCGATGGCGCACCGCCTCGCGCCGTACGGCATCGACTTCCTGGAGCAGCCGACCACGGCGCGCGACTTCGCGGGGCTCGCCGCCGTCCGCGCGCGCAGCCCGATCGCGATCGCCGCGAACCAGTCGGCCTTTACCGTGCAGGACGTGCTCGAGGTGATCCGCCACGAGGCCGCCGACCTGATCGTGACCGGCCCCCACCAGGCGGGCGGCCTGCTGGCGATGAAGAAGGCGGCGATCTTGGCCGAGGCGGCGGGTCTGCCGATCAACCGTCACGCCGTCGGCGAGTGCGGCGTCGGTGCCATCGCGGGCCTCCACGTCTGCGCGACGATGCCCAACCTGACCGATGGCAACCAGACGCACCACCAGATGCTGGTCGACGACATCCTCGAGTCGCCGCTCGTGTTCCGGGCCGGCAAGCTCGCGGTGCCGATGACGCCCGGCCTGGGCATTTCGCTCGACTGGGATAAGGTGGAGCGGTTCGCCGAGGCGTTCGAGCACGATGGCCAGATCTCGACCGTCGCCGCGCCCCGCGACGCGTAGGCCGTCCACGGTACGACGCCCGCGCGTGACATAAGCTCGCAGGGCCGACAGCACGGAGGTGGCGGGCAGGTCGAGCAGTTTCCGGATCGCGACGGATTGCTCTCGAGCAGCCCCGCGCGGCGTGACCTACTCGGCTGCCTGGCGGTCGCGGCCGAGCTTCGGATCCTGTTCCGCGTCGCGGGCGTAGCTGCCCGCCTGGCGCTGCGCTTCGGTATCGTCGCCGACGGTTCCGCTGCCGCCGTCGGCGCCGTGGGGTGCGGGCTGCTGCGCCCGCTTCTGTTGCTTGTCGTCGGGGGCGTCGGCGGCCTTCATGATCCCCGTCGTTCCCGCGGGCCGGGCGCTCGAAACGCGTTGTCCGGGGCGCGCGGAGCGGTTGGCTATCGTCACATCGTGGCCGGACGCCCGAAACGCCGTGCTCCCCGCCTCGACCGGGTGCCGCCGTCCGGTCTGGCAGCAGCCTCGGCACCCGAGATCGCCGGTGCCGCGGCGAGCTGGGAGCTCGTCCGCGTCACCGGCCCGGTCGACGCACCGCCCGGTGTCCGGCGGTTCCGGTTCGAGCAATGCGAGCTTCGCGGCGTGTCGTTACC
>JBBQFB010000169.1:0-8884 GCA_038321545.1 Gaiellales bacterium | reverse complement strand
GAACGCGAGCGTGTAGTTGCGCACCTGCATGCTCTGGCCCGGCGCCAGCACGGCCTCGCGGACGGTCGAGTAAGCGGTCGCACCGGTGGCGCCGATGACGAAGATGACCACCGCGAGGTGCGCGATATACCCGCCGTAACGGCGTCGGTTGCGGTTCACGAGCGACACGAACGCGCCCGGCCAGGAGCCGCCCGCGAGGGCCTTGCGGGCGGACGTACCGCGGGCGAACTCGAGCACGATCGCGACCGCGACGAACACCGACAGCGAGTAGGCGGCGACGCCCGCGGGGTGGCTGCCGTACCCGAGCACGATCAGGCCGAGGCCGGCCACCGCGCCGATCGAGAACGGAATCCCGAACGTGGCCCGCAGGCTGCGCAGCGAGGCCCGGCGCCAGGCGATCACAGGCCCGACGCCCATCAGCAGGATCAGCGGCAGGCCGAACGCGACGATGAAGAAGTTGAAGAACGGGGCGTTGACGGTGATCTTCTCGCCGGTCACGGCCTCGGAGGTGAGCGGGAACGTGACGCCCCACAGCACCGCGAACGCGAGCCCCACGAACAGCAGGTTGTTGAACAGGAACGTCGCCTCGCGGGACACCAGCGACTCCATCCGGTGCTCGCTGCGCAGGATGTCCATGCGCGTGATCAGCAGCGTCGTCGACATCACGAGGATGAACGCGATGTAGCCGATGAACCAGTAGCCGACGTTCGACGACACGAAGGCGTGGATGGACGACAGGATGCCGCTGCGGGTCAGGAACGTGCCGAAGATCGAGAGCGCGAAGGTGGCGCTCACCAGCGCCACGTTCCAGGCCTTCAGCATGCCCTTCTTCTCCTGCACCATCACCGAGTGCAGGAACGCGGTGGCCGTCAGCCACGGCATCAGCGCGGCGTTCTCGACCGGATCCCAGGCCCAGAAGCCGCCCCAGCCGACCTCGACGTACGCCCAGTGGGCGCCGAGCAGCATGCCGACGCCGAGGAACGCCCACGCCGCGAGCGTCCAGCGCCGCGTCGCGACGATCCAGCGCGCGTCCCTCTGTCGCGCCAGCAGCGCCGCCATGCAGAACGCGAACGGGATCGCGAGCCCGACGTAGCCGAGGTAGAGGGCGGGCGGGTGGGCGACCATGTAGGGGTTCTGCAGCGACGGGTTCAGACCGCGGCCGTCGGCGGGCGCGACCTGCGTCACGAACGGGCTGGCGGCGAACACGAGCATCGAGGCGAAGAACCCGCAGGTGCCGGCGAGGATCGCGGTCACCCAGGGAACCAGTTCCGGGTTGGAGCGCTTGTTCGAGTACAGGACGGCGCCGGTGAAACACACGAGCACCGTCAGCCAGAGCAGCAGCGAGCCTGGCTGCGAGGCCCAGAACGACGTCACCAGGTAGGCCGTCGGAAGCTTGCGCGACGAGGTCTCCGCGACCGTGACGAACGAGTAGTCGTGGCCGATGATGGCCGCCATGAACACCGCGTCGGCAGCCAGCACGGCACCGACCAGCGCGTAGACGGCCCGACGGGAGGACAGGATCAGCCGACGATCGCGGCTGCGCGCGCCGAGCACCGCGGCGATGGTCGCGTAGATGCCCAGCAGCAGGGCGAGGATGAGCGCCCCACGGCCGAGCGTCGCCATCAGGACTGAGCCGACGCCGCGTCGCCCGGCGTGTACTTCGACGGGCACTTCGTGACGAGCGAGTCGGCCTTCGCGTGGAACACCCCGCTCGACGCCGTACCGTCGAGAACGATCTGCCGGCCGACCTTGAACGCGTCGGGGACGCTGCCGCGGTAGACGACCGGAATCGTCTCGCCATCGGTGTAGTCGGCCAGCGTGATGCGCATGCCGGCGTCGGTGGACGCGTCGCCCGAGAACGACAGCACCTTGCCCGTCAGCTTGACGTCCTCACCCGCCTTCTGGCCCGCTGCCGCCTGCGCCACGCCGATCAGCGGGGTCGTGTCGCTGACCAGCGCCGTGTAGACGGCGAACGTGCCGAGCAGCGACGCAATCACGAGGGCGAAGACGAGCCGGATGTGGCGTCGTCCGCGGGAGGTCGGTGCGGGAGCCACCGGTGCAGGATTCACGCCCCCCAGTCTACCGTGCGTCGCGGTCGGAAAAAGGACGAACCGACTACGCGCGCGGGACGGACGCGATGGCCTCGGCGACCTCGCGGCAGAGGGCTCCGCGCTCGCCCTCCTGGAGGGCGTCGCAGTATCCCTGGCCGTAGGCCGTGCGGAGGAACCAGCCGATCAGATCGACGTCCCACCGCTCCTGCGGGATCTCGAACAGCTCCCGCCAGAGATCGGCGAGTCGGAGGTCGACGACCTGGGCGAGGCTCTCACGCTCGGCATTCACGCACTGGATGCTACGGAGGCCGTCGGACGGACTCCCTGCAAACGGCTCTAGAGAGGCTTTCTGTGGCGACCCGCGGCAAGCCTCTAGACTGCCCCGCGATGGCCGTTGTCGCGATCAGCCTGCCGGCGCCGTACGAGGCGTCCGACGGACGCATCGAGGGACGAGTCCCGGCCGCCACGACCGATGTCGGCGTGTTCGTGTCCGGCAACGGGCGGTTCAAGCTGGTCGTGATGCACCACCTCGACCGGGGCGGAAAGTTCGCGATCGCGGCGACCGGACTGCCCCGTGGCGACCGCTCGCTGAAGATCGTGGCCTACGCCGCCGGCAAGGTGCTCGGCGGGAAGGTGATCCGGCCGGTGTCGGGACTTCCCCGGGTGGCGTTCAAGACGCAGACTGCGAAGGTCACCGACGCCAGCGTCCAGCGGCGCCTGAAAGGCATCGACGGGCCCGGCGTGCGCGCCGTCTGGATGCGCGGCATGGCGAGCGGCGACGCGGCCTCATACAACGCCGGTGCGCGCTTCACGGCCGCCAGCACGCTGAAGCTCGGCATCCTCATGACCTCGCTCGCGCGCAACAGCGGGAACCCCGTGAACGGGCCGGTCTGGGGCGCGTACAAGCGGATGGTGCTGGACTCGGACAACGTCGCCGCGAACACCGTCGAGGTGCAGATGGGCGGCTCGACATCGGGCGGCTCCGCGCTCGTGAACGAGTTCTGCCGGCGCCTCGGCTGCCGTGATACCGAGATGTACGGCGGGTACACCCCGGGCCCGAAGATCCCGAACCCGCGCGTGGCGCGCTTCGTACCGTCCGCGGCGCCGCGGACGGCGGCCACCGTCCCGCCGGTGCGGGTGGAGCGATCGCCGTCCATCGGCACCTACGGCAAGCACACGACCGCTCACGACCTGGGCCTGCTCGGGGCGGGGCTCGTCGAGGCCGCCGGCGGCCGCGGCAAGGCCCGGCGCCAGGGCATCTCGCGCCACGAGGCGCGGGTCGCGATCTACCTCCTGATCCACGCCCGCTACACCGGACTGGTACGGCCGAACGTGAAGGACGCGGTCGGCCACAAGGCCGGCTGGCTGGGCGGCGTCGAGCACGACACGGCCCTCGTGTTCACGCCCCGGGGCACCGTCGTGACCGTGATCATGAGCCAGGGCGGCGGGGTGGGGCTGTCCAGCAGCGGCAGGTACGCGGGGCGGGTGCTCAAGCTCGCCCTCGCTCGGCTCCGCTAGAGTCAGACCTCTCGAAAGTTCCTGATTCTTGATGTCGATTCACCCCTTTGGACCCTGTCGTAATCGCGGGCGGCTGCCGATGCAGAGCCCGGAGGACTGCGTGAAGCAACGAACGGCACGGATTGGGATCCTTGGGGGGGTGCCCGCGTTTCTACTGACGCTGGCACTCGGGCTGCTGGCGTTCGCGCCGGCCGCACTGGCCGCACCGGCGACCTGCACGGTCGCGGGCGCCTCGCCGGTCGCCGGCGACGAGGGCGGCCTCGGCCAGGAGTTCTCGGTTGGTACCGGCGGTGCAGATCTCCACGCGTACTCGCTGGTGGCATCCGCCACGACGGGCGGCTCGCTGCTCACGATCCTGCCGTTCGACGGGACCGGCAAGCCCGACCCGGCCGCGCCGATCGCCGCGCGCGCCGTCGACCTGCCCGCCACCTCCGAGGTCACGACCGTCACGCTGGCGCCGGCGGAACGACGCCTCGCCGAGGGTCGCTACGTCGTCTTCCTGCAGCCCGCGACCGGGCCCACCTCCTCCGCCTCGTGGGAGCTGTGTGCCCCGGCGGCGCCGGCCGGTGGCCTGTGGTTCGAGATCCTCGGATCCTGGACCCGGTCGGGCAGCGAGTCGCTCGCTCTCGGCCTCGATCTGCGTCCGGAGGACCTGACGGCTCCTGTCGTCTCGGTCACGCCGCCCGTCTCGCCGACACGGACGCCGAGCGTCGGGTTCACGTCCGACGACCCGACGGCCACCTACACCTGCAGCGCCGACGGCGCCGCCGCGACCGCCTGCACGTCGCCCTTCAGCCCGGCCGGGCTCGCGGACGGGCCGCACACGGTCGCCGTCGTCGCACGCGACGAGATGGGCAACGTGTCGTCGCCCGCCACCGCCGCCTTCACGGTCGACACCGCCGCGCCGGCCGCCACGATCACGATCGTGCCGGGCAACGCCGCCGACCACTCCACCGCCGTCACCGTGGTGCTGAGCGAGCCGGGCACCTTCACGTGCCTGCTCGACGGCCTGGGCGTCGCCTGCGGCGCCAGCTTCACCGTGGTGCCGGACGCCGAGGGCCAGCACACGCTGACCGTCACCGCGACGGACACTCTCGGGAACGCCGGCGACACCCAGGCCACGTTCCTGGCCGACTGGACCGCGCCCCAACTTCCCGCCCTCGACGACCTCGAGGTGGTCGCCGACGCGTCCCAGTCCGCCGACCGCCAGCGCCCGGGCGCCGAGGTCGACTGGGCCGACCCGGCCGCGACCGACAACCTCGACCCCGCACCGGCCACCGTGTGCGCGCCGGCCTCCGGGTCGTTCTTCCCGCTCGGCGCGACGGTCGTCACCTGTGCCGCTCGGGATGCCAGCGGCAACCTGTCCGCGCCGGTCTCGTTCACGGTGACCGTCGTCCAGCCGCCGGCGGCAACCGCCGACGTCGACCTCGCGTTCGACCCGGAGCACGGCGACATCGCGGTCACCGAGAGCCATGGCGGCACGATCGACTGGGCCGGCCACCGCACGCTGACGGCCACCACCGGCGATCACGAGACGCGCGTCAACCTGCGCAGCACCGACGACGTGGCCGACGTCGACCACCTCGATGACGGCCTCAGCCTGGTCTACCTGCGGTATGACGGCGGTCAGCGCCTCCGCCCGACCACGAACGGCTACGCGTTCCGCTCGTCAGAGCGCAGGGACGGCTCCATCAGGCGGCTCGTGATCGCCGTTCGCGCCGGGCGGAACGCCGTGATCGTGACGTACTCGGCCGCGCGCGACCGATCGGTCGTGCGCTACCGCGACCTGCAGGGCCGAGACCGGACGCTACGCGTCGTCCGCGTCAGCGGACTGGTCATTCCCCACCTTCGCAGCGACGCCGGCCGCATGGTGATCGACGTCGGCGGCGGCGGCTGACGCCCGCTGCGCGCGGCCGGGCATGATCCTCGTGCCCTCCGCGACCTCCTGGAGCGCCGCGTAGTCGGCAATCCAGATCTGCCGGCGCTCGAGGGCGGCGATGTTCTCGCTCCGCAGCCAGCCCGCGACCTTGGTGAGCGTCTCGCGCGTCGTCGCGACCAGCTCGGCGAGCTGGCCGTGCGTGATCCGCACGTCGACGCGGACGCCCGTCGCGGTCACCTTGCCGTAACGATCCGACAGGTCGAGCAGCACGCGTGCGAGGCGTGCGGGCACCTGGTGGAAGGCGAGGCCCTCGAGCCGCATGCCACCGACGCGGATGCGCCGCGAGAACGACCCGAGCACGCGGAGCGCGACGGTCGGCTCGGAGATCAGGAGCGCCTCGAAATCGGCCACGGAACACCGCAGCACCGTGCAGCGCTCGAGCGCGTCGACGCGCTCGCCGCCCGCAGCGTCGTCGAACGGGAGCCGGCCGACGACGTCACCGGCGTCGATCAGGGCGACGGCGATCGAGCGTCCGTCCGGGCTGACCCGGGAGACGCGGGCCGCACCTGCGGCCATCAGGTACGTGCGGCCGCGCGGATCCTGCGCGCTGACGAGCTGCTCGCCGCGCTCGTGCGTCCGCGCCGTGAAGATCGGGGCGAGTGCGCCGAGTCGCTCGGCAGGCACACCCTCGAACAACGCCAGGCTCGAGAGGATGTGCGTCAGGTGAGCGGACGACACTGGAACCTCATGATCGATATCAGACACGCCTATCTCCCTGTCCGCGCGGTGCTTTCTCGCAAAGGTCTAACCGCTAGCCCATGGATAGTACGGTATGTGGCCCTACTCCGCGAGCCCGAGTATCGCGGGTAGCTCACCGGACTCGGCGAGTTCCTCGATGATGTCGCACCCGCCGACCAGCTGGCCGTCGACGAAGAGCTGTGGAATCGTCGGCCAGTTGGAGTGCACCGACAGGACCTGGCGGATGCGCGGGTCGACCAGGATGTCGACCGCGGCGTACTCCACGCCCGCCTCGTCGAGACGGCCGACGACCCGTGCGGAGAAGCCGCAGCGCGGCGCCTCGGGCAGGCCCTTCATGAACAGGGCGACCTTGTTCTCGGCGATGATCTTCTGCAGCTCGGAGAGGATCTGCTCGTCGGTGGTGATCATTGGTTCAGGACTCCTTGACCGAGGTCTTGATGGAGAGCGCGTGGATGGCGCCAGACCCGAACTCACGCTCCACCGCCGCGTACACGAGCCGGTGCTGTTCGATCAGCGACAGGCCCGCGAACTGCGGAGCATGGACACGTGCCGTCAGGTGATCGCCACCGCCGCCCGCGAAATCGATGATCTCGACCTCCGATCCGGGCAGCGCGTGCTCGATCATCCCCTTGACGTCCTCGAGTGCCGGCATCGCCGCAGCGTACCGCAGCCGGAAACGGGGACGGGAGGACCCAGCGGCCCTCCCGCCCCGTCGCTCAGACGTTGCTCTGGACCTTGAAGGTGATCCCGCCGATCGCGTTCGACTGCGGATCCAGCTTGATCGTGTAGGTGCCGGTCGAGGGCACGGTCAGGCTCCACGTCGCACCCTTGGTGCCGACGCTCTTCGCGAGCATCACCGTCGTGCCGAGCGGCCCGATCACCGAGACCTTCGCACCGCAGCACGTCGAGCTGCCCGTGCTGACGCTGGTGGCGACGATCCGGATGCTGTCCTGCGCGGTGGCGTCGAACGTGATGGAGCCGTTCTGGCCGGGCACGGTGGTGTCGAGGCGCGACGTGGCACCGTCGATCACCATCGGCGCGGCGGTGGCGTCCGCCGGCACCGCGTAGGCCGTCACGGTGACGATGCCGTAGCCCGACCCGCTCGGGTCGATCTTGACGGTGTGCGTGCCCGAGACGGTGACGGCCGTCGCGTCGACGAAGGCACCGGAGGCGCTGAACGTCTTCGAGAGCATCTGCGTCGCGTCCGGGCGGATGATCTTGAGCGAGCCGCTGAACGCGGGACCCGCGATCTGCAGCGCGATCCGCTGACCGGCCGCAGCGCTCATGTTGAGCACGATGTTCTGGCCGGGGGCAGAGGTCGAGTAGACCTGCTGGACACCGGTCAGGGGCAGCGAGCCCGTGATGTCGGCCGGCACGTCGATAACCCTGACGGTGTCCGTGCCGGTGCCCCACGTCTTCGGGTCGACGAGCACCGTGTAGGTCTCGTTCGCGGGCAGCGCGGTCGCGTCGATGAGGCCGCCGGTCGTCGATACCGACGCCGATCCGAGCACCGTGGTGCCGTCCGCCCGCACGATCTTGACCGTGCCGGCTACCGTGGAGGGCGTGACCTGCACGAGGGCGCCCCGGCCGGCGGTGCCGGCGAAGGTGACCTTCATGTTCTGGCCGGGAATGCTCGTGGCGAGGGTCGTCGCCGGCCCTCCGGACGTGACGGAGGAGGTGACGTCGGCCGGGACGATGAACGCCGACACCACGATGTTGCCGGTGTTGACGCCGTTCGCGGCCGCGCGGATCTTGTACGTGCCGGTCGACGGGAGCACCACCGGGTCACCCCACCCGCCCGCGGTGCCGAAGGCGATCGTGCCGCCGAGCGGGTTGTCGGTCGGATCGGTGACGTCGAGGGTGCCCGACTTGATGAAGGTACCGGACACCTTGAACGCGATCCGCTGGCCGGCGGTGCCGGGGAACGAGAACCAGGCGTCCTGGCCCGGTGTCGTGATCGTCGCGTTCGCCGCGCCGCCGACGAGCGTCTGGGCGGGCGTGATCGAGATCGGCGTCGGCGAGCCGACATCGGCGGGGACGTTGTAGACGGCGAAGGTGACGGTGCCGATGCCCGAGTCGGACGGATCCAGCTTCACCGTGTGCGTGCCGTTCGCATCGAGGGTGACACCCTCCAGGAACGCGCCCTTGCTGAGACCGCCGACCTTGATCACCGAGCCGCCCGGGCGCAGCACCGAGAGGGTGCCGGAGGTGAGGGTCGTCGACGTGATCGAAACCGCGACGCGCATGCCGACCGTACCGCTGAACGTGATCAGCGCGTTCTGGCCGGGCGTCGTGATGGTCGCCGTGCCGGTCGCCGTCGAGGGTGCCGGCGACGACAGGGTGAAGGTGCCGGGAACGTCGCTCGCGATGTCGTAGACCGTGAAGCTCGCCGTGCCTGTGTTGGCGCCGGACGGGTCGACCACGAGCGTGTACGTGCCCGTCGTCGGGATGTCGAGCGCGTCGACGAACCCGGTCGCGGTGCGCGACGTGGCCGCGAGGCCGAGCTGCGAGGAGTCCGGCTTCAGCAGGCGCAGGTTGACGGCGGCGAACGTGCTGCCGGTCATCTTCACCGACACCTTGTGGCCGGCGACGGCCGGGAAGGTGACGCCGCCGTTGATACCGGGCGAGGAGATCGTGACCGACTGCGTGCCGGGCAGGCTGGCGATGACGGAGGCCG
>JBBQFB010000168.1:0-8885 GCA_038321545.1 Gaiellales bacterium | reverse complement strand
CCCTGACCGTCGAACACCCCGGCCTCCAGCTCGTCTGGTCGCTCGTCGATGCCCCCGCCGACGGCGCCGTGCTGGCCGCCGAGGTCGACCTGAACGGCGACGAGCGCCTCGTGCGCTGCGACCGCGTCGAGTTCCCGTCCGACGGCGTCGCGTTCCTGCACACGCACCAGGGCCCGGGCATCCGCTGCCTCGTCGAGGGGCGGTTCGCCGTCGAGACGCAGGGCACGCGTCACGAGATCGAGCGCCTCGGCGCCTGGTTCGAGGCCGGGCCCGACCCCGTCTACGCTGAGGTCCGAGGCGGCGCTCCGGCCGCGTTCGTACGCGTCATGATCCTGCCCCGCCGTCTGCTCGGCACGCCGTCCATCTCGTACGTCCGCGACGAGGACCGCGAGCGCCCGAAGAGCCAGCGCTACACCATCTACATCGACGAGCCGCTCGCGTGATGCGCAGCGGTGGACAGCTCCTCGCCGACCAGCTGATCGTCCACGGCGTCGACCTCGCCTTCTGCGTGCCCGGCGAGAGCTACATCGGGCTGCTGGACGGCCTCTACGCGCACCGCGACCGGATCCGGCTGATCACGGCGCGACACGAGGGCGGCGCGGCCAACATGGCCGAGGCGTACGGCAAGCTGACCGGCCGGCCCGGCATCTGCCTCGTGACTCGTGGCCCGGGCGCCACCCAGGCCAGCGTCGGTGTCCACACGGCCTTCCAGGACTCGACGCCGATGATCCTGTTCATCGGCCAGGTGGCGCGCGAGCAGCGCGACCGCGAGGCGTTCCAGGAGGTCGACCTGCGGGCCATGTTCGCGCCGCTCGCGAAGCAGGTGTTCGAGATCGACGACGCGGCCCGCATCCCCGAGCTGATCAGCCGCGCGTTCCACGTCGCCACGTCCGGCCGGCCCGGCCCGGTCGTGATCGGGCTGCCGGAGGACATGCAGCGCGACGACGTGGACGTGCCCGACGCCGCCCCGTACCGGCCGGCGCAGGCGCAGGCCGGCGCCGGCGACATCGCCGCCCTGGGCACGCTGCTGGAGGAGGCCGAGCGGCCGCTGATCATCGCCGGCGGGTCGATCTGGAGCCAGGCCGCCGCCGACGCCCTCCGTGTGTACGCCGAGGCCTCGACACTGCCGGTCGTCTGCTCCTTCCGCCGCCAGGACCACCTCGACAACGATTCCTCCGCCTACGTCGGCGACCTCGGTCTCGGCGTCGGTCCGCACCTGACGCGCGCCATCACCGAGAGCGATCTGGTCGTGGTGCTGGGCGGCCGTTTCGGCGAGGTGCCGTCGGGCGCCTACCGGCACCTGACCGTGCCGCGGCCCGAGAGCTGCCGGCTGGTGCACGTGCACGCGAGCCCCGACGAGCTGAACCTCGTGTACGAGGCCGACCTCGCGATCGTGGCGTCCGCGCCCTCGGTGGTCGACGGGCTGGCCGCACGCGGGCCGCTTCCCGCCTCAACCGCCCGCGCCGCCTACGCGGCCGACCTGCGCGCGGCGTACGAGCGGTGGACGACGCCCGCGCCGCGGCAGATCAACGGCGTCGATCTCGCCCCCGCGATCACGCACCTGCGCGAGGCGCTGCCGGACGACGCCGTGATCACGAACGGCGCCGGCAACTACACCGTCTGGGTGCACCGCTATCACCGCCACCGCCGCTACGGCGTGCAGCTCGCACCGACCAGCGGCGCGATGGGCTACGGCATCCCGGCGGCGATCGCGGCCAAGGCCGTGCACCCCGACCGGCCCGCGATCGCCTTCGCCGGCGACGGCTGTTTCATGATGGCCGTCCAGGAGCTCGCAACCGCGGTGCAGTTCGATCTCCCGATCATCGTCGTGCTCGCCGACAACGGCATGCTGGCGACGATCCGGATGCACCAGGAGCGCTCGTTCCCCGGCCGGATCTCCGGCACGTCCCTGCGGAATCCCGACTTCGTCGCGCTGGCGCGGTCGTTCGGCTGCCACGCCGAGCAGGTAACGGACGACGCCGGTTTCGCGCCCGCGCTGGCACGTGCACTCGGCGCCGGGAGGCCGGCGCTGCTGCACCTGGTCTGCGATCCCCAGGCGATCACGCCTGCGACAACGCTCGACGCCCTCGGAGGCAAGTCTTGACACCACAAGTGGTCCGACCTATTTTGACCTGCACTACCAAGGGAGGGGAGCGATGGGTGAGTCGTTGACGGTACTCGTGCCGTCGTCGCCCGAGGATGCCGTACGGCTCTTCGGGGACGGCGCCGGCGTGACCGTGGTCGGCGGCGGCACGATCGTTGTCCCGAGCCTCTCGCTGGGACGCCTCAGCACCGACCGGGCGCTGCTGCTGCACCGCGCCGGGCTGAGCGGCGTGCGCCGCGACGGCAACCGGATCACGCTCGGCGCGACGACGGCGCTGGACGCGCTCGGCGACGTGCCCGAGCCGCTCCGCACCGCGGTCGCCCACGTGGCCGACCTCGAGATCCGGGGCCAGGCCACCATCGGCGGCAACATCTGCGCTGCGGGCAGCGATGCGCCCCGCGGCGACCTGCAGGGCGCGCTGATTGCGCTCGGCGCCCAGGTCCGCTCCACCGGCGCCGGCGGCGAGCGCACCGAGGCGATCGAGAACTTCCTGCCCGGCCGGCACGACCGGCTGGTGCTCGACGTCGCGTTCGACGTCCCTGCGGCGGGCGCCTACGAGTTTCTCGACCGGCCCCATACCCACGACTACACCGCCCTCGCCGTGTCCGCCGCGAAGGCGCAGGACGGCGCCGTCCGGCTCGGCGTCACGGGCATCGGCCCGCACGGCCTGCTGCTCGCCTCGCCGGACGACACCGACGACCTGCCCTTCGCCGACGACGCCCTCGCCTCGGCCTGGTACCGCCGGCGCACGCTGCCGGTGCTGGTGCGCCGGGCCCTGACGAAGCTCGGAGAGTCCGCATGAAGATGACCGTCAACGGCGCCGTGCGGGCAGTGGTCGCCGCACCCCTGACGCCGCTCCTGCACGTGCTGCGCGACGAGCTCAACATCACCAGCCCGAAGGCCGGCTGCCAGGACGGCGGCTGCGGCGCGTGCACCGTGATCGTGGACGGCGAGGCGCGCCGCAGCTGCCTGCTCCCGATCGCAGCGCTCGAGGACTGCCAGGTGCTGACCGTCGAAGGCCTCGGCACGCCGCTCGAGCTGGCGCCGATCCAGCAGGCCTGGGTGCACCACTATGCCGCGCAGTGCGGCTTCTGCACCGGCGGCATGATGATGGCCGCGCAGGCCTACATCGACCACGGTGGCAGCGACGACGCCGAGGCGATCCAGGAGGTGCTCGGCGGCCACGTCTGCCGCTGCACCGGCTACGTCAAGATCATCGACGCCGTCCAGGCGGCCGTGCGAGGCGAGACGTTCGACCTCGAGCACACGGCGGCGGGCAAGCGCACCACCGGTCTGGAGGACTCGCCGTGAAGGCCGTCGGAGCACGTCTGCCGCGGTACGACGCGTCGGAGCACGTCACCGGCGAGACCCGGTACGTCGACGACGTCCGCGTCCCCACGACGCTGTGGGCCAAGGCGCTCCGGTCGCCGCATCCCAACGCCGCGATCACCCGCCTCGACACGACCCGCGCGGAGGCGCTGGAGGGCGTCCACGCCGTCGTCACGCACCGCGACGTGCCGCTGAACGTGTACGGCCACATCGCGGCGCTCGGCGTGCCGGCGGACGAGCCGCTGCTGGCCGACGGCGAGGTGCGCTACGAGGGCCAGCCGATCGCCGTCGTCGCCGCCGACAGCGAGGCGAAGGCGCTGGAGGCCGTCGCCGCGATCGACATCGCCTTCGACGTCCGCACGCCGCTGTTCGACATTCGCAAGGCGTTCGACCCCGACGCGCCGCAGGTGCACCACTGGGGCAACCAGTACCCGCACTTCGACGGGCTCGACCGCCGCAAGGTGCGCAAGGGCGACATCGACGCGGCCTTCGAGCAGGCCCACGTGATCGTCCAGGGCGCCTACCGTCCGGCGGCGATCGAGCACGTGCCGCTCGAGACCCAGGTCTGCCAGGTCGTCCCCGACCGCAGCGGCCGGTTCACCATCTACTCGGCCACGCAGGCCATGTACTTCTCGCTGGGCGTCGTCGCGGCCCACCTGCAGCTGCCGCTGAACCGCTTCAAGCTGGTCGGCGGCACCACCGGAGGCGGCTTCGGCGGCAAGGTCGACACGGCCACGGAGACCATCACGACGATGCTCGCGATGAAGTCCGGCCGTCCGGTCCGGTGGCGCTGGACGCGCGAGGAGGAGTTCCTCTACTCCTCCACCCGCGCCCCGTGGCACATGGAGATCGCCGACGCCGTCACGAAGGACGGCTGGATCCTCGGCCGCAAGATGCTCACGCTGCACGACGCCGGCGCCTACGCGCGGTTCTCGCCGTACGGCGTCACGAAGCATGCGTTCCACCACACCGGCGCGTACACCATCCCGAACCTCCACTTCGACGGCGTGGTGGTGTTCACCAACCGCACGCCGACGACCGCGATGCGCGGCTTCGGCGTCACCAGCGTGTCCTTCGCCACGGAGGTGCACCTGGAGCGCATCGCCAAGGTGCTCGGCCTGGATCCGCTCGAGGTGCGGCTGAAGAACGCCAACCGCATCGGCGACACGTCGCCGAACGGCGTGGTGCTGGTCGATCCGTCGGTGGTGTCCGTCGTGCAGGCGGCCGCCGAGTCGGCCGGCCTCGAGCTGCCGGCCAGCTACCGCACGATGACGAACGACGTCCGCACGGGCGACCTGCTCCCCCAGCATCTCGTCGCCCAGCACGGCGACCCGGAGGACCACTGATGGCAATCCACCGCGGCCGCGGCATCGCGGCGATCGAGTACCCGACGGGCATGAACCAGAACGGCGATCCGTCGCAGGCCTGGATCAAGCTCAAGCTGGACGGACGCGTCGACGTGTTTGCCGGCACGGTCGACATCGGCCAGGGCTCGAAGACGGTCCATACCCAGATCGTCGCGGACACGCTCGGCGTGCCGTACGACTGGGTCACGATGGACACGTCCAACACCGACTCCTCGGCCTTCTGCATGGGCACGTTCGCCTCGCGCGGCACGTTCATCGGCGGCAACGCCGTGCGCCTCGCGGCCGAGAAGGTCAAGTCGCGCATCCTCGACATCGCCGGCAAGACCCTCGAGATCGACCCGGCCGACCTCGAGATCGTCGACGGCGAGGTGATTGCGAAGGGCATGCCCGACAAGAAGATGGGCGTCCCCGACGTGGCCGGCGCCGCGACCTTCGTCTACGGCGAGCTGATCTCCGGCGAGGGCACGGCCCTGAAGCCCTACGCGACCGTCGACCCGGAGGACGGCCAGGTCACGATCCCGCCCCACTCCGCCATCTCGTACGCGGCCTGCGTGGCCGACGTCGAGGTGGACGACGAGACGGGCAACGTCCGCGTGCTGAAGATGTCCCAGGTCTACGACGTCGGGCGCGCCATCAACCCGACGATGATCGAGGGGCAGATCGAGGGCGGCGCGATCATGGGCCTCGGGCTCGGCGTGCTCGAGAACTGCTACCCGTACTACCCCAGCACCGACCATCGCGGCGGCCAGTTCGGCTCGTACCTGGCGCCCTCGATGGAGGAGATGCCCGACCTCGAGACGATTCTGATCGAGAACCCGTCGGCGGACGGCCCGTTCGGCGCCAAGGCGATCGGCGAGATGGCGAACAACGCCCAGCCGCCGGCCATCGCGACGGCCATCTTCAACGCCATCGGCGTGTGGGTGACCGAGTTGCCGATCACGCCCGAGCGTGTGCTGCGGGCACTGGATGCCAAGGCGGCGGGCACCGACCAGCCCCGGCGCGACGGCAAGGTCGTGATCTTCGACGAGGAGCTGTCGCTGGCCGCCCACGCCAGCCCCGACGCATCGATGCAGTTCTCGGTGGGCGCGTGAGCTCGCCGTTCCGCTCCTGGAACGGCGTCGACTCCTACGAGATCCATTCGGGCGTCCACCTGCACGCCATCGGCGGCGAGCAGGTGCTGCTGTGCCAGGTGTCGTACGACGCCGGCAAGCAGGTGCCGCTGCACCGGCACGACGACTGCGAGCAGGTGATGGCGATCGTCTCCGGCTCGGTCGACATGACCATCGAGGGCGAGACGAAGACGCTCGTCGCCGGAGATGTCGCGGTCGTGAACCGCGGGCTCGAGCACGAGCTGTACTCGGCCGGCGGCGTCACGTTCTTCGAGGCACTCGGCCCGGTGCCGCTCGACCACGTGCCCGACCGTGGGCGCGACCTGGTGCTCGGCCCCGACAACGGTGCGGGGCACGTCGCGAGATGAGCGCCGTCGTCCTGATCGGGACGCTCGACACGAAGGGCGCCGAGTGCGCGGTCCTCCGCGATCGTCTCCGTGACGGCGGCGTCGACGTGATCGTCGTCGACTGCGGCATCGGCGAGCACGACCACGACCTCGCCACGGTCGGCGCCGACGAGGTGGCGCGCGCCGGCGGGGCCGACCTCGCCGCGCTGCGGGCGGCGGGCGATCGCGGCGCCGCGGTGTCGGCGATGGCCGAGGGCGCTCGCGCCACCGTGCTCGCGCTGCACGCCACCAGGCGGTGCGACGGCGTGCTGGCGGCCGGAGGATCGGGCAACACGTCGATCGCCACGGCGGCCATGCGCGCGCTGCCGATCGGGCTGCCGAAGCTGATGGTCTCGACCGTCGCGTCGGGCGACGTGGGCCCGTACGTCGGTGCGGTCGACATCGCGATGATGGCATCGGTGGTCGACGTCGCCGGCATCAACTCCATCTCGGCGCGGATCCTCTCGAACGCCGCGGCGGCGATGATCGGCATGGTCACGGCACCGCCGCCCCCGGCCCTCGACGACAGCCGCCCGCTGGTCGGCGCGAGCATGTTCGGCGTCACCACGCCGTGCGTCACGCGCGCCCGCGAGCAGCTCGAGCGCGACGGCTACGAGGTGCTCGTCTTCCACGCCACCGGCGTCGGCGGGCGGGCCCTCGAGGGCCTGGCGAAGGCCGGGCACCTGGCCGGCGTCCTCGACGTGACGACCACCGAGCTGGCCGACGAGGTGGTCGGCGGCACGCTCAGCGCCGGCCCCGACCGGCTCGAGGCGGCCGGCCGCGCCGGCATCCCGCAGGCCGTGTCGCTCGGGGCGGTCGACATGGTCAACTTCGGCGCCCGCGCGTCGGTGCCGGAACGGTTCCAGGGTCGCAACCTCTACGTCCACAACGACTCCGTCACGCTCATGCGCACGACGCCGGAGGAGTGCGCGGAGATCGGCGCTCAGATCGCCCGCAAGCTGTCGGCCGCGACCGGGCCGGTGGCGCTGTTCGTGCCGCTGCGCGGTGTCTCGATGATCGCCACCGAGGGCGGCCCGTTCTACGACGCGGCCGCCGACGAGGCGCTGTTCGCGGCGATCCGCGCCGGCCTCTCCGAGAACGTCGAGCTGGTCGAGCTGGACTGCGACGTCAACGACGACGCCTTCGCCGACGCGATGGCCGGCTGGCTGGCCGGTCACATCGAGAGCGGCGCACACTGACATGCTGATCGGCGTCAACACCTGGGTCTGGACGTCGCCGCTGACCGACGCCGACATCCCCGGGCTGGCCGCGAAGGCCCGCACGATGGGGTTCGATCTGCTGGAGCTGCCGCTCGAGACGCTCGACGGCTACGACCCGCAGCGGGCCCGCGAGGTGCTCGCGGCCGAGGGCCTCGCCGCCTCGTCGACGCTGGTGTTCCCACCCGACCGCGACCTGCTCCACCCCGATCCGGCGCCGCGCGACAACGCCGCGCGCTACATCCGGGGCGCCATCGACGTGGCCGCCGCGCTCGGCTCGACGACGCTGTCCGGGCCGCTCTACGCGAGCGTCGGCCGAGCCTGGCGGCAGACGGCCGGTGAGCGTGAGCGCGACCTCGAGCGGCTGGTCGCCGCGCTCGCCCCGCTCGCGGCCCACGCCGCCAGCTCGGGCGTTCGGCTGGGCCTCGAACCGCTGAACCGGTTCGAGACCAGCTTCGTGAACATCGCCGACCAGGCGATCGAGATCATCGACCGGGTTGCGAGCCCCGGCCTCGGCATCCTGCTGGACACGTTCCACATGAACGTCGAGGAGAAGTCCATCGGCGACGCGATCCGCGCCACCGGCAGCCGCCTGAGCCACTTCCACGCGTGTGAGAACGACCGCGGTGCCGCCGGGTCGGGCCACGTGCCGTGGGACGAGGTGGCCGGCGCCCTGCGGGCGATCGGCTACGACGGTGCGGTCGTGATCGAGTCGTTCACCGATCAGGTCGTGACGATCGCCGCCGCGGCCGCCGTCTGGCGCCCGGTCGCCACGAGCCAGGATGCACTGGCCGCCGCCGGCGGCTCGTTCCTGCGAGAGCTGCTCACGTGACCGGCCTGCGGGAGCTGCGCCCGTTCGGCCACTCCTCGTGGTCGGCGCCGTTCCACGACGCGTCCACCATGCGCCTGTCGAGCGCCGAGGCGGCGCCGCTCACCATCGCCGAACTGAGCGTGATCGCGGGCATCTCGGTCGAGGCGATGCTGCGCGACGTGCCGCTCGGGTACGGCCCGTCGGGCGGATCGCCCGCGCTGCGCGCCGCCATCGCGGCCACCCTACCGGGCGTCGGCGCCGACAGCGTGGTCGTCACGACCGGCGCCGGCGAGGCGCTGGCCGCGCTGGTCGAGACGCTGATCCGGCCCGGCGACCACGCCGTCGTGGGCTGGCCGGCGCCCGACTGCCTGACGGTGGGGCTGGAACGCGCGGGCTGCGACGCCTCGACCGTCGAGTCGCCCTTCGACGTGGACGAGGTGCTGGCGCTGATCTCGCCCACCACGCGCGCGGTGTTCCTGTCCTCGCCGCACAACCCGACCGGCGCGGTCGTCGGCGCCGCCGCGCTCACGCGCATCGCCGCCGCCCTGGAGCCGGGCGGCGG
>JBBQFB010000167.1:0-8892 GCA_038321545.1 Gaiellales bacterium | reverse complement strand
CTGCGTCACTGGCGGAGGATGGCGCCGAGCGGCAGCCGGCGCAGGCTCCGCGTCGCCAACAGGGTGGCGACTGCCGCAGTGACGACAGCCGCGCCGACGAGGAGCGCGAGGTACCCCCAGGGAATCGTGAGGTGGTCGGGAGGCGGGTCGAACACGTGGGTCAGCATCGCCGTCACCATCTTCGCGAGCAGGAGGCCGAGGCCGGCCGCGAGCACGGTACCGGCGGCGAGCACGAGTGCGGCCTCGCTCCAGAGGAAGGCTGCGATGCTGCGCAGCGGCGTGCCGAGGGCGGCCATCGTTGCGAACTCGCGGCGACGCTCAGCCAGGGCCAGGTGGACGTACAACCCGATCGCCGCCGCGACCAGCAGGACCGCGAACACCTGCTCGATGCGGCTGACGGCGGTGAAGTCGACCGTGGTGATCGAGCTCGTCGTCCGCTGCGTCTGCTCGCCGATCGTCGCGATGCTCGCTCCGCTCGATGCGGTGGCCGCACGCACCGCACGGCCAACCGCGGCCGCATTCCCCGCTGCCTTCGCGAGCACGACATTCGGCCCGGTGCCGTGGGTGACGTGCTGGAGGTACGCCAGGTTGGCGACCATGAACGAGTCCTTCGGCGCGGACGGGAACTCCTGCACGACGCCGGCGACGTGGAACGGCGCGATCACGAACTTCCCCGTCGTGTGGTCGAGCACGCGCAGCTTGACGAGATCGCCGGTCCGGAGCGAGTAGTCGGTGATGGTCTCCCTCGAGACGAGCAACCCGTCCGGCGCGGCAGCCAGGGCGCGCATGGTCTGGGCCGCAGACGCGCCGACGAAGTACGAGTCGCGAAGCGTGGTCGCCTTCGTGAACGTGGCCGTGTCGATGCCGTAGGTGTCCTGCAGGTCGGGGCCGACGTAGGCATACGCATGGTCGATGGCGGTCGTCGCCGCGACGCCGGGCGTGGCTGCGACGGCCGGCTCGAGCGCAGCGGCGCCTCCCGGCGCGGCGGTGGCGGTCACGTCGGCCCCGATGGTCAGCTGCGCGTCGACGCCGGCCTGGAACCCGTAGGTGGCTGCGAACACGCCCAGCTGAACGCCGAAGGCGAGGAGGAGCGCGACCAGCACCAGCCCGCGGTTGATCGCCGAGCCGCGCCGGGCCGCTGACGCGAGCAGGAACTCGCGCAGCCGGCCATCGTCCGGTCGTCCGCCCTGCCGGACGAGGAACGACAGCGCACGGCCGCGCAGTCGAACGAGCAACAGCGTCGCACCGATCCAGCAGAGCGCCGGAGCGAAGAACATGTAGACGCTCAGCGAGAGGGTCGGGTTGGAGTCCGGGTTGACGACCGCCGAGAAGCCCGTGCGGGCCGTCAGCCAGTAGATCAGCGCGCTCCCGGCGAGCGCGGCGACGTCCAGCCAGAGCCGCTGCCAGAGGGGCTTCGTCGCGCGTCGCGAGCTGCGGCGCCCTTCGCTGACGGTGCCGCGGAGCGCTCCGACCGAGGCGCCGAGTCGTGCGGCGAGTGCGCCGGCCACCGCGACCGCGACGCAGGCGACGGCGGTGGCCGCAATCCGGAGCGGCGTCAGCCCGACGCTGCCGGACACGAGTCCCGTCACGGCGGCCAGCGCCCCGACGGTGCCGAGCAGGCCCGCGACGATCCCGAGCAACGCGCTCTCCGTGACGGCCAACCACACCAGGTCGCGCCGCCGGGCGCCGCGGGCCCGCAGCAGCGCGAGGCTCATCCGGTCCTGGTCGGCGGTGCCGAGCGCTGCGAGGTACGCGAGGCCGAGGGCGACCAGTGCGCCGGGGACGGCCAGCATGATGTACAGGGCCTCGGCGTAGAGCGCGTCGCCCGCGGCGCCGGTCAGGCTCTCCGCGAGGTTGTCGACGAACTGCACCTGACCCGGGAGCTTCCGCTCGACGCCGTTGCGCAGGCGGGTGGCCTGGCGGAGGGCGGCGGACGGGTCGCCGTGGAAGATGCCCGGGTCGACGGCGACCTGCACCTGCCACTGCGTGGCGTCCTGCGCGCCGGGAACCGCGCTCGATCCGATGCTGGCAGGCGTCAGCGTGCGCAACGCCGGAGCAATCCGCTTCGCGAACGTGTCGATCGGCATGATCGCGATCTCCGCCGGCGGCTGGGCCGGTGCCGGCCCGGCCCGCGGATCGAGCGGCGCGAACAGCGTGTCCGGTGCGGTGACGAGGGCGACGCCCGAGACGGAGAACTGCTGTGGTGGCGCCCCTTTCGTCGGCGTCAGTGTGACGGTGTCGCCGATCGACGCCTGGAGCGTGGCGGCCAGCTGCTGGTCGAGGACCACGCCACCCTCGCGCAACGCCCCCTGGAGGAGCCGCAGCGCAGGGATGTGCGTCGGGTAGTCGATCGGCACGGCGAGGATCGCGCCGCTGCCGGTGCGGATCGTGCCGGTCGGGGCGAGATGCTCGGCACCGGCGAACGGCGCCGTCGCGGTGGCGACGGCGGCGGTGATCCCGGGCTGGGCGGCCGCCCCGGCGGCGACCCGCTGCGCGGCGGCGTAGGAGTCGACCGGCCCCTGCCAGGCGACCGGCACGGTGCGCGTCGCGCTCGACGTCATCGTCCGCAGCGAGTGCGAGACGAACACGAGCATCGAGCCGAGCAGGGCGACCGCGGCGCCGAGCACCAGGACCCGCACGACCGTGCGGCCCGGGGCGTCCGTCAGGTTGTGGATCGCGAGGCGCGCAGTTCCTCTCACGGCCGGACCTCGTCGCTGACGATCCGGCCATCCAGCAGACCGATCTCGCGCTGGAAGCGTCCGCTCACTTCGGGGTCGTGTGTTGCCAGGACGAGCGCGAACCCGAGGCCGGCCTGCAGCGCGTCCACGAGGTCCAGCACGCGGCGCGCGGTGTCGGAATCGAGGTGGCCGGTCGGCTCGTCGCAGACCACCAGCCGCGGCTGGCGGGTGAGCGCGCGGGCGATGGCGACGCGCTGCTGCTCGCCGCCCGACAGCTCGCCGGGCAAGTGGTCGCGTTTGCCTGCCAGCCCGACGAGGCCGAGCAGCTCGAGCGGACGCCCGGGGTCTCCCCCGCGGGCCGCGAAGCGGACGTTCTCGAGGGCCGTGAAGTACGGCAGCAGGTTCGGCGTCTGGAAGACGTAGGAGATGGCGTCGCGGCGGAGGCCGGCGCGAGCAGCGTGATCGAGGGTCGTGAGCGGAGCGCCGTCCCACTCGACCGATCCGCTGGTCGGCTCGACCAGCCCGCCCAGCACGTGCAGCAGCGTCGTCTTCCCGGAGCCGGAGCGACCCCGGAGGACGACTCTCGCACCGGGATCGATCTCGAGGGTGACGTCGTCGAGCGCCCGCACCGCCGATCCACCCCCACCGTGGACGACGCTGACGTCGCGGCATGCGGCAAGCGCGCTCCGCGTCACCGGGCCGGTGCCGCCGGTCGGCGCAGCGATCATGCGAGCCGCCCGTCGCGCAGCATGATGCTTCGGTCGCACACGCCGGCCAGGTGGGGCGAGTGGGTGACGACGACGACGGTCGCCCCGTAGTCGTCACGAAGGCGGCGGAGCGCGCCGGTCACCCGCTCCTCGTTGGCGAGGTCGAGCTCGCCGGTCGGCTCGTCGCAGAGCACGAGGGCAGCCTCGCGCGCTGCGGCCGCGGCGATCGCGACACGCTGCTGCTCGCCGCCCGAGAGGTTGCCCGCCTTCGTCGACGCGCGGTCGGCGAGATCGAATTCGGCCAGCGCGGCCCGCGCGTCGAGCGGAGAGGCGCGACGACCCGCGAGCCGCAACGAGAGCCTGACGTTCTGCTCCGCAGTCAGGTCGGGCCACAGGTTGTCCTGCTGGAACACGATCGCGAGGTCGCGGGCCCGGTAGCGTGCGAGCTCCTGCCCGTCGAGACGCGTGAGCGGCCGGCCAAAGGCCCGCACCTCACCCGCCGACGGCTCGTCGAGGCCGGCGGCCAACGCGAGGAACGTGCTCTTCCCGCATCCGGACGGACCGAGCAGGGCGACGATCTCGCCGCGCTCGATGACGAGATCGAGGCCGCGCAGCGCGACGGTCTCGACCGGGCCGGAGCGGTAGATCTTGAAGACGTCGAGCGCCTCCAGCGCCGGCGGGTCCGCCGCGTCGTCAGCGACGGCCGGTTCGACATAGAGGCTCGTCACTTCCATGTGAAGCTCTCGATCATCAGCCGGTAGCCGTCGACGTTGTCGACGCCTTTCGGCGTTCCGAGGTCGATCACGGCGACCTTGCCGCTGTGCGCGAAGACGTACCGGTCGACCGTCAGGATCACCTGCTTGCCCGTGACCGGGTTCGGTGCGGAGGCGAGCTGGTAGACCGCCTTGACCATCGGCGTGCCCGTGATCGTCACGTCCACCGGCGACTGTGGCTGCAATGAGGGATCGGTCGCTGCCAGCGCCTCGAGGTCGGCTCGGACGCTTCCGACCGTCGGCGTCGCACCGTCGCGAATCACCACGTGGACCAGGTTGTTCTTGTCCCGGAAGGTGACGTCCTCGGCAGAGCCGCTCTGGGCCCAGCCCTCCGGGTACTTCATCGACCAGCCACCGGCCGCGTTGTCGAATGCGAGGAACACCTGGTTGTCGGGGATGTCGCCCGTTGCGAGGCTCGCGTCTTCCGTGGTCAGCGCGCCGACCGGGTCGGCGGCTGCGGGCGCAGTGGGCTGCGCCGACGACGCGGGAACCACTGTGGTGGCCGCGGGCGGGGTCGAGGAGGTCGTCGACCCGCCGCTACCTCCGCCGCAGCCTGCGAGCAGCGCGAGCGAACCGGCCGCGAGCGTGACCGGGAGCACGATGGATCGAAGGATCTGCATGCCCGGATAGTCCGCGCCAGGCCCTGAAAGGCACCTGAACGGTGATGCACGCGATCGTCCCGACCATCGGGAGTGACCGGTGCCGCCGGGTGATCCGATTCGCGCTCGTCCGGGTGCTCCGGGCTCAGGGGGCACCATGCTCGGACAACGTCGCACCGCCCGATGCCATCCGTACGAGTCCGCTCGCGCGAGCGGATCCGCGGCTACGCCGCAGGGAGCTCCACAATCACGAGGCCCCCTTCGGGCGACGGCGGCGCGTCGATCGTGCCACCGGCCGATGCGGCCAGGCGGCGGGCGAGCGCGAGCCCGAGCCCGACCCCGCGGTCGTTCTGCTTCCCGGCACGTCCCCGAAACCCGGGGTCGAAGATGCGCTCCCGCTCGTCGTCGGCGATCCCGACGCCGTCGTCCGAGACGCGCACCTGCAGACGGCTGCCGCCGCACCGTGCTGTCGTGATCCGCACGCGTGAGGCGCCATAGGAGTACGCGTTCTCGATGATCGGGTGGATGATGCGCTCGACCAGGTCCGCGCTCACGCCGACCAGGAGGTCGGGCTGCGCCGGCACGAACTCGATCGTGCTCCCGCTCGCGCGTGCGCTCTCGCGAGACGCCGCGGCAACGGACGCGACGACACCATCGAGCCCGCAGGTACCACGCGGGCCGCTCGCCTGGACCTGGGCCTCGGAGACGAGGGTCTCGACGGTACGCGTCATCTGCGTCGCGCTCTCCCGGATGCGCCCGAGGGCGTCCTGATAGTCGCCGGTGCTCCGATCGCGTGCCAGCATCATCTCGCTCTGCGCCAGGATTCGTGCGAGCGGCGTCCGCAACTCGTGCGACAGCTCGGCCGAGAACAGGCGTTCATGTCGGAGGCTCGCAGCCAGCCGGTCGAGCAGGCTGTCGAGCGTGGCCGCCAGTTGCGTCAGCTCGTCGTGCGGGGGCCCGAGGTCGAAGCGACGATCGGACTCCTCCGCACCCCATGCAGCAGCCTCTCGGGTCATGATCGACACGGGGTGCAGCGCGTGCGAGAGCAGCGAGCGGGCCACCAGGATCACGACGCCGAACAGCAGCGCTGCGAGCGCGGCGGACAGCGCGAGCGCCGTCCGCCGGGTCTGCGCATACGCCGCGAGCGAAACGCCTGCCACGACCGTGCCGACGCGCGCCTCGCCGCTCGAGATCGGCAGCCCGATGAGACGCAAGCCGTCGAGGTCGAGCGTCCGCCGGCCCGATGTGGCAAGCGAGCGGGCGGCGGCGGCGGCCCTCGTCGTCGAGGGCGGAGTCTCGAGGGCGCGCGTCCCCTCGAAGACCCACGACTGGCTGTCGATCGCCTGGTCGTCGGGCGCCTCGGAGATGACGACCCGGCCGCCCTCGACGTGCACGGTCGAGAGGACGGCCGTTGCGCGCGACTCGGCGAGCCGCGTCGCGTCGCCGTCGAGGCTCCGCTGCAGCAGCAGGTTGAAGCCGACGATCATCGCCGCGAGTGCACCGCCGACGACGAGCGCGACGACGACGAGCAGCCGCCCGCGCACGGTCCGCGGAAGCAGGCGCCGGGTCACTTGAGCGTGTAGCCGACGCCGTGCGTCGTGTGGATGGTCGGTGCGCCGGGTAGCGCGCGAAGCTTGCGACGAAGGCGCGCGATGTAGGCGTCGAGGGTGTTCTCGCTCACGAGCGAGCCGTGCGGCCAGCCCGTTGCGACGAGCTCGCGGCGACGCACGACGCTTCCCGGTCTCGCGGCCAGAGCACCCAGCAGACGCAGCTCGGTCGGCGTAAGGGGCTGAGACTGCCCACCGACCGTTACGTGGTGGCGCGCCGGATCGAGCTCGAGACCGTGCGCGGCCGGCTCCGTCGCGCCATCCGCGCCGCGACGCAGCAGCGCGTGCAGCCGCACAACGACCTCGGCCAGCGAGAACGGCTTCGTCACGTAGTCGTCACCACCCGCCGTGAACCCGGAGATCCTGTCGGGGATCGCGTCGCGGGCCGTCAGGAAGAGCACCGGAGTCGTATCTCCCCGCGCACGGAGCGCCTGGCAGACGTCGCGGCCGTCAGCATCGGGCAGCCCGATGTCCACGATCAGGACATCCGCCGACCGCGACTCGAGCAGCGTCAGGAAGGCCGTGCCCGTTGCCACGCCGTCGGCATCGAAACCCGCCTCACGAAGGCCGCTGATGACGAGCCGACGCAGCTCGTCGTCGTCCTCGGCGATCAGGGCGCGTGGCTCGAACACGCTCCCAGTATCGCGCGCCACACCCGGCTCTACGCGCGGCGTTCAGGCGATGATCAGATTTCGCCGACGAGACGGCGGCGCTCGGCGTAGGTCGGAAAACCGTTCAGGTGGCGTTCATGCTCCGTCCATAGCTTGTGGGTATGGCTTCCTCTCTGTTCCAGCGCAGCTCACTCGTCACCACCCCTGACATCCGGACGATGCTCAACAAGGTGCCGGAGGTCACGCTGTACTTCTGGATCGTCAAGATCCTGGCGACGACCGTCGGCGAGACCGCGGCCGACTATCTCAACAGCACGCTCGGGATGGGTCTCACGGGCACGACGTTCATCGTCTCCGGATTCCTGCTCGCCGCACTGGTCGCGCAGTTCGTCTTGCGCCTCTACGTCCCGTTCGTCTACTGGCTCTGCGTGGTGCTGATCAGCGTGGTCGGTACGCTGTTCTCGGACAACCTGGTCGATCACTTCGGCATCAGCCTGCCAACGACGACGATCCTGTTCGCGATCGCCCTCGCCATCGTCTTCGCGGTCTGGTACGCCAGCGAGCAGACGCTCTCGATCCACACGATCGTAACCACCCGGCGCGAGGTCTTCTACTGGCTCGCGGTGCTGTTCACCTTTGCGCTCGGGACGTCGGCCGGCGACCTCACGGCGGAGCGCCTCGCGGTCGGGTACTGGCAGTCCGCCGTGCTGTTCGGCGCGCTCATCGCCGCGACCTTCATCGCCCACGTCCGCTACGGCGCCGGCGCGATCCTGACGTTCTGGATCGCCTACATCCTGACCCGTCCGCTCGGCGCCTCGATCGGCGACTACCTCTCGCAGCCGACGGCGGATGGCGGCCTCGGCCTCGGTACGACGGTGACGAGCGTCGGCTTCCTCGTGGTCATCCTGGCCGTCGTCGTCTACCTCTCCATCACGAAGGCCGACCGCACCGAGCGCGCGTCGGTGCGCCGAACGAACGTGGCGCACTCGGCCCGGACCGGCGTGTCGCCCCTGGTCGTGGAAACGGAGGGCGAGGGCGGATGAGACGCTCGTGCTGAACAGCCTCGTCGATGCGGTCACCCGGCTCATCGGCGACCACGGCTTCGCCGCCGTGCTCGCGCTGATGACGCTCGAGTCTGCATGCATCCCGGTCCCCAGCGAGGTCATCCAGCTGTTCGCCGGGTATCTCGTCTCGATCCACAGGATGAGCCTGTTCGCGGCGGTCGGCGCAGGCGTGCTCGGCAACCTGTTCGGCAGCTGGATCGCCTGGTCGGTCGGCTATTGGGGAGGGAGGCCGTTCATCGCCCGATACGGCCGCTACCTGCACGTGACACCGGCCAGGATGGAACGTGCCGACCGGTGGTTCGAGGAGCGGGGTGAGGTCGCGGTGCTGGTCGGCCGGTGCGTCCCGATCGTCCGGACCTTCATCTCACTGCCGGCGGGCGTGGCGCGGATGCCGTTCTGGCGCTTCACCCTGTTCACGTTCGTCGGCTGTGTGCCCTGGGTGCTCGGGCTGACGCTGATCGGGGTGCAGGTCGGGCCGTCGTGGGAGCGCTGGCGACATCGCCTGGAGTACGCCGATTACATCGTCGGGGCCGTGCTCGTCGCCGGGGCCGCCAGCTACCTCCTGCGCGCCCGCCAGGCACGCCAGACACGGGCCGGGTAGCACGCGGCTCGCGACCCGCGGCGCGTCCCGCTGGCGCCGTACCGCGACGGATCGTCCGTGGCGGCGGTGATGCCGCGCGAAGCCGGCCGGCTTTCACGCGGTTCGCCCCGATCGATATCGTTGGATGACGGCTCGACGACCGAGGAGGAGCGCCATGATCGTCACGACGATGAACGACCTGCCCGGCTACGACGTCGAGGAGGTGATCGGCGAGGTCTTCGGGCTCACGGTGCGAGCGCGCAACATCGGCTC
>JBBQFB010000166.1:0-8981 GCA_038321545.1 Gaiellales bacterium | reverse complement strand
TCACGGTCTCCTTGAAACCGATGATCGGCCGGCCGAGCGGCGTGTCGCCGAACCGCAGGTCGTCGTGCACCTGGCCGATCAGGTCACGCGGCGTGTCGAGGTACATGTTGATCTCCTCGGAGATCACGCCCTTCTCGCGCTCGATCTCGTCGGCGTCGAACCGGGAGGCGAGCAGCATGTCGGACAGCACGTCGATCGCGACCGGCGCGGAGTCGGCGGCGCACTTGACGTAGTACGCGGTCAGCTCCTTGCCGGTGAAGGCGTTGAACTCACCGCCGATCCCGTCGATCTCGGCCGAGATGTCGCGAGCGGTCGGGCGACGATCGGTGCCCTTGAAGAACATGTGCTCGGCGAAGTGCGCGATGCCGGCCGCCGCCGGCTGCTCGTAGCGGGAGCCGGCCGCGAGGCCGACGAAGACGGCGACGGACGGCGCGCCGTCCATGCGGGCCGTCAGGATCCGCACGCCGTTCGGGAGCGTCGTTGTCTGGAACATCGGCCCCAGGGTAGCTGCTCGCACGACGATGGCCGATGCCTTCCGGACCTTTCAGGAGGTTCGCCGTGCAACGCCGTCCGAAGGCGTTAATGGTGGGGGAGTGGCTTCCCGACGGATCGATCTCCAGATCGACCGCCTGTACTGGCGCGCCGGGTTCGGGCCGTCGGCGGCGGACCGTAGGCGGGCGCGCCGCGACGGCGTCGCCGCGACGCGCGAGCGGATGCTGCGAGGCGGCACGGGGCTGCACGGCACGCCGGCTCGCGTCGACGGCCACCCGCTCCAGCCGCACGACCGCTACGGCCACGACGTGCTGTGGTGGCTCGACCGCATGGTGCGCACCACCGCGCCGCTGGCCGAGCGGATGGCGTTCAACCTGCACGACCACTTCGCGACGTCCAACGACAAGGTCGGCGATACCCGCCTGATGCTGGCGCAGTACAAGGTCCTGCGCCGCTACTCGCTCGGCAACTTCTCGAAGCTCACGCACGCCATGGCCCGCGACCACGCGATGCAGTGGTGGCTCGACGTGATCGAGTCGAGCCGGCGCGACCCGAACGAGAACTTCGCCCGCGAGCTGATGGAGCTGTTCACGCTCGGCGTCGGCCACTACACGGAGCGCGACGTGCGGGAGGCCGCCCGGGCGTTCACGGGCTTCGGCTACCGCTGGAGCTCCAAGACGTACTACTGGAACCCCGACAACCACGACACCGGCGTGAAGACGGTGTTCGGCCACCGCGGCCGGTTCGGCCCCGACGAGATGATCGACCTCTGCCTGCGCCATCCGGCCCACGCGCCCTTCCTGGTGCGGAAGCTCTGGGGCTACTTCATCGCGACGCCGCCGTCGGCCGCGACGGTGCGACGGATGGCGCTCGCCTACCGGCGGTCGGGCTTCGAGCTGCGCCCCGTGCTGCGGATGATCCTCAGCTCGCGCGCCTTCTTCGCGAACCTCGAGGAGCCCGACCTCGTGAAGCCGCCGGTGGTGTACGCGGCCGGCATGTTGCGCGGCATCCACCCGACCGTCGACACCGACTCCTGGACGTGGCTGCTGTCGAACATGGGCCAGCAGCCGTTCTACCCGCCGAACGTGGCCGGCTGGCCGTCGAACACGGAGTGGCTGACCACGCTGTCCGGCAAGGCCCGCGTCGACGCCGCCGCCCGGCTGCTGAGCGGCAAGGGCGTGAAGTTCGACGACACCAAGGTCAAGCAGAACGAGACGCCCGCGGCCGCCTACGCCTGGGCGGTGCGCGCCGCCAACCAGCCGTGGACGTCGCCGCACACGCGCCGGAGTCTCCATGCGACGGCCGCCAAGATCAAGCCGCGAGGCGACTGGGACAAGCACGCCGCCGCCGAGCGCCGCCGCGTGCTGCGTCTGCTGCTGCTCGCCGGACCCGACGCGCAGGTGTGTTGATGAGCGGCTGCGACGACCACCACCGCACGTCACGCCTCGCGCTGTTCCGGCCGCGCCGCGTGGTCGAGCGGATGCCGATCCCCGAGGAGCTGCTGGCCGACGGCGCAGAGTCGTTCTACCGCTCCTCGCGCAACCGCCGCGACTTCCTGCAGGGCGGTGTCGGCGCGGTGCTCGCCCTGTCGGCGGCGACCCGGATGCGGCCCTGGGAGCTGCTCGAAACCTCGATCGCGGAGGCCGCCGCGAACCCGCAGAACATCCTCGTGACCGTGTACCTGGGCGGCGGCAACGACGGGCTCAACACCCTGCTGCCGCTGACCGGACAGGATCGCTCGATCTACGAGGCGGCGCGACCGCGGCTCAAGATCGCGCCCGGATCGGCGCTCGCCCTGCCGGGCCGCACCGACCTCGGCTGGCACCCGCAACTGGCCGGCCTGAAGACGCTGTACGACGAGTCGAAGGTGGGCGCGTACCTCGGCGTCGACTACCCGAACCCGGACTACTCGCACTTCCAGTCGGTGTACTACTGGCGCACCGGCCAGCTCGCGAACGGCGCCACGACGGGCTGGCTGGGCAACTGGCTGGACGCCTACGGGTCGGCTACCAACCCCCTCCAGGGCGTCGCCGTGCAGTGGTCGGCGGACGACCTGTTGCGCACGCGGCGGGCACCCACGGCGGCCGTCTACTCGCCGTCGGACTTCTCCTACTACTCGGACGGCATCTGGGACCAGGACCGGCTCGTCGCGGCGTACGGCAGCACGGCCGGCCCCGCCCGCTCCGCCGCCCGGAAGCGCGCGATGGACGTCGTGCGGCAGTCGGTCTACGTGCGCAACGCGCTGCAGCCGCTGGCCGGCCACGATCCGCCCGCAACACCGATCCCGTATCCCGGCACGGGCACCGGCGAGTCGCTGCGCAACGTCGTCCGCATGCTCGGTGCCGGGCTCGGCATCCGCGTCGCAACGGTGCAGGCGGCGGGCCAGTTCGACAACCACGAGAACCAGCTCGGCCAGCACGGCAAGAACCTCGCCGACGTCGCTGACTCGCTGCTCGCGTTCCAACGCGATCTCGAGGCCCGGGGCCTCGCAAACCGCGTGCTGACGCTGGTCTGGTCGGAGTTCGGCCGTCGCGTCGCGGACAACGCGTCGAACGGCACCGACCACGGCGCCGGCTCGCTGGTGCTCGCCGTCGGCTCGCCCGCGCGCTCGACCGTGTCGAACGGCTGGCACCTGGTCGACAGCCCCCGGTACAACGGCAACGTGCCCGTCGCGGTCGACTTCCGCGACCTCTACGCGGGCATCATCGACGGGCATCTGGGCGGCGACGTGCAGCGGTGCCTGCCGGGCTATCGCGGGACCCCGGTCTCGATCGTCGGCTAAACTGCGGCTCTTGCGCACGTTGCTGGCCGCCCTGGCCGTGGTGCTCTGCGCCGCGCCGACCGCGACCGCCTCCCCGCTGATCACACTGACGGGGCGAGGGTGGGGCCACGGTGTGGGCCTATCGCAGAGCGGCGCCGAGGGTATGGCCCGTGACGGGGCCACCTCCAGCGAGATCCTGGCGCACTACTACCGTGGCACCGTGCTCGCCGACCGCTCCGGACAGGCCATCCGCGTGCTGCTCCGCGAGGCGTCGGCCGTCACGATCCGGGCCGATCCAGGGTCGCGGCTGAAGATCGACGACGCCGAGTCGGTCCCGGTGGACGGCTGGATGACGGCGCGTCCGCTGGCCGGCGGCCGCATCCAGCTGATCGGCCGTGACGGCGTCGAGCGCGGGCGCGGCACCGTGCTGCGCATCGGCGGGGGCGCCCCCGTGGTCGTCACCACCCGCAAGTACCGCGGCACGATCGAGCTGCGGCGCTTCAAGGGCAGCGTCCGCGCCATCGACGACATCCCGCTCGAGGACTACGTGCGCGGCGTGATCGCGTGGGAGATGCCGTCCTCGTGGCACGCCGCGGCGCTCGGCGCCCAGGCGGTCGCCGCCCGCTCGTACGCGCTCGCCGAGAGCGTCGCCGGAGGACCGTTCGACGTCTACTCCGACACGCGCAGCCAGATGTACGGCGGCCTGACCGCCGAGACGCCGGCCACCGACGCCGCAGTGGCGGAGACGGCCAACAAGGTGCTGACCTACAAGGGCAAGGTTGCGACGACGTTCTTCTTCTCGTCGTCGGGTGGCCGCACCGCCAACGTCGAGGACATCTGGAGCGGCTCGCCCGTCCCGTACCTCGTTGCGGTGGACGATCCCGGTGACGCGATCGCGACCTACCACCGGTGGGTGCCGCGCACCTTCACCGCCACCAGCCTCGGCACGCTGTTCGGCACCGGCCCGGTGCGGACGATCGCGATCGCCCGCAACAAGTCCGGCCGCGTCGGCACGCTGACGCTCACCACGAGCCGCGGCAGGAAGGTGCTGCGCGGCTCCGACGCCCGCACCCGTGGCGCCCTCCGATCGACCTGGTTCTCGCTCAAGCTGCTCGACCTGCAGCGCGCCACGCGCACCTCGAAGGGCGTGCACGTTCTCGGCCGCACCTCGCCCGACGGCAACGTCGGCCTCGAGGGACTCATCGACGGCACGTGGAAGCGGCTCAAGACCGTCAAGTCGAAGAAGGGCCGGGTCGTCTTCGACGTCGGCGCGAAGGGTGCCACGAAGCTGCGCCTGCACGCGGCCGACGCCAGCTCGCGGATCGTCTCCGCGCCCTAAGGCAGAAGCTGCTCGGCCGGGACGTCGCGCAGGTAGCGCGCGGGATTGCCGACCCACATCTGGCGCGCCGGCACGTCGTGCAGCACGACGGCGCCGGCGCCGATGAACGCCTCCTCGCCGACCTCGATGCCGGGCAGCAGCGTGACCCCGCCGCCGATGCGCGCGCCCCGCCGCAGCGTGCAGCCCTTCATCAGCGCGAGGCGGGCCTCGGTGCGGCCCATGAAGTTGTCGTTGGTGGTGACCACGCAGGGCGCGACGAACACGTCGTCCTCGAGCGTGCAGTACGCGGTGATGTACGCGTTCGACTGGATGCGGCAGCGCGCGCCGATGACGGTGTCGTTCTCGACGCAGACGCCGCGCCCGACGACGCTGCCCTCGCCCACCGTCACGCGCTCGCGGATCGACGCGAGGTCGCCGACCACGCAGCCCGCGCCGAGGGTGACGCCGGCCGAGACGACCGCGCCGGTGGCGATCGTGACGCCGTCGCCCACCACCAGCGGTGCGAGCGGCTCGCGGCGGGCGGTGGATGACCGACCGAGCGCCGGCTGCTTGCCGACCACGGCGTTGTCCCCGATGCGCACGCCGGCGCCGATGACGGTGCCGGGATAGATCACGACGTTCGCGCCGACGTCCGGCTCATGCACCGAGCATCACCGGTCGTCCGTGGTCGTCGAGCGACTGCTGGAGCGCCGCAAGGGTCTCGACGACCGCGAGGCCCTCGGCGCCGGACGCGATCGGCGTGGTGCCGGTGCGCACGGCCTCCACGAACGCCCGCATCTCGAGCTGGAGCGGCTCGTCGGCGGCGATCCGCGGGATGTGCGTGTCGCCCGACTGCAGGGCCTGGAACTCGCCCCAGGTCTCGAACCTCGCCGGCCACGACTGCTTCTCGTAGACCGTCACCTTGCGGTCGGCCTCGGTGTCGTCGAACACCGCCATCGCCTCCGTGCCGACGACCGTCAGCATCCGGCGCTTGTGCGGGTCGAGCCACGACACGTGCAGGTGGGCGGTTGCGCCGGACGGGAACCGGACGAAGCCGAACACGACGTCCTCGATGCCGGGCTGCAGGTAGCACTCACCGCGCGCCGACACCTCGCTGGGCCGCTCGCCGGTGAGCGCCAGCACGAGCGACAGGTCGTGCGGTGCGAGGCTCCAGAGCGCGTTCTCGTCCTGGCGCACCTTGCCGAAGTTCTGGCGGTTCGTGTACATGTAGAGCACCCGGCCGAGGGCCCCGCCATCGGCCAGCTCCTTCACCTTCGCGAAGGCCGGGTGGAACCGCAGCAGATGACCGACCATCAGCTGCCGGCCGTGCTTCGCGGCGGTCGCGACCAGGTCGGTCGCGTGCTCGACGGTCAGCGCGAGCGGCTTCTCGACGAACAGGTGCTTGCCGGCCTGAAGCACGCGCGTGCCGATCGGGTGGTGCGTGGACGAGCCGGTCGCGACCACGATCGCGTCCAGCGCGTCGTCGGTGAGCAGGTCGTCGAGCCGGTCAGTGAACCGCGCGGCCGGAAACTGCGGCGCGAACCGCGACCGGTTGGCCTCGTCCAGGTCGCAGCACCAGGCCAGCTCGCAGCCCGGCACGCGGAGCAGGTTGCGCGCCAGGTTGGGGCCCCAGTAGCCGAGGCCGACGACCCCCACCCGGACCGGATCAGAGCTTGTGGACATGGCCGGCAGCCGCCCCTCGCTCGCCGGTCGCATTGCGGAGATCCACCACGAGCGGCGCCCGGTCGACCACCCGCCCGTAGTCCACCGCGCGATGCGCCGTCACGATCACGGCGCAGTCGCAGCCGGTGAGTGCCTCGTCCGTGAGCGGCACGGAGCGCATCTCGCCGTGCTGCGAGACGTGCGGGTCGTGGTAGGAGACGATCGCGCCGTCCCCCTCGAGCAGCGCGATGATCTTCTCGGCGGGCGACTCACGGGTGTCGTCGATGTCGGCCTTGTACGCCAGGCCGAGCACCAGCACGCGAGAGCCACGCACGCTCCGCTGCACGCCGTTCAGGGCGCGCGCGATCTTCGCGATGCAGAAGTACGGCATGTTCTCGTTGACCTTGCCGGCCAGCTCGATGAACTCGGTGTAGTAGTCGAACTCGCGCGCCCGCCAGGCGAGGTAGAACGGGTCGAGCGGCAGGCAGTGGCCGCCGAGGCCGGGGCCGGGGAGGAAGCGCATGAACCCGAACGGCTTCGTCGACGCCGCGGCGACCACCTCCCAGATGTCGATGCCCATCCGGTCGCACATGATCGCCATCTCGTTGATGAACGCGATGTTGACGGAACGGAAGATGTTCTCGAGCAGCTTCGACAGCTCGGCGGCGTCGGGGGACGACACGGGCACGAGCTCGTCGCAACACGCCCGGTAGACGTCCATCGCCATCTCCGTGCAGGTCGGCGTCATGCCGCCGACGACCTTCGGCGTGTTGCGGATCGTGAAGTCGGTCCGGCCCGGATCGATGCGCTCGGGCGACATCGCGAGGTGGAAGTCCTCGCCGGCCACCAGGCCGGACGTCTCGAGGATCGGACGCAGCAGTCCGCTGGTCGTTCCCGGGTACGTGGTCGACTCGAGGATCACGACCTGACCGGGCTGCAGGCGGGTCGCGACGCTCTCGGCGGCCGAGCGGATGAACGACGTGTCCGGCTCGCGGTTCTGGGTCAGCGGCGTCGGGACGCAGATGATCACCGCGCGGACGCCGTGCACGACGTCGTAGTCGGTGGATGCGGCGAGCAGGCCATCGCGAACCAGCGGGCCGAGCTCGTCAGCCGTAACGTCGCCGACGTACGACTCGCCGGCCATGATCTGCGCGACCTTGGCGGGGTCGGGGTCGACGCACATGACGCGCGTCCCGGTGGCCGCGAAGCGGACGGCCAGCGGGAGACCGACGTACCCCGCTCCTATCACCGCCACGTCCCACGCCACGCGGCACACTGTAGCCATGGCACTCCTGACGGATGACCAGTCCGAGCGCTTCCAGGTAGTGGACGCCGACGATCGCGAGATCGCCGTCCGAACGCGCGCCGAGTGCCACGCCGACGCCTCGCTGATCCACCGCTCCGTGTTCGTCTGCGTGGAGTCCGCGGCGGGCGTCGTCTTCCAGCGCCGCGGCCTCGGCAAGGACTCGAACCCCGGCTGGTGGTGCCTCGCCTGCGCCGGTCACGTCGCCGCCGGCGAGTCGTACCACGACGCCGCCGAGCGCGAGCTCGCCGAGGAGGCAGGCATCGTCGACGCCGAGCTGGTGCACGCCGGGACGTTCCTGATGGAGCTGCCGGGCGAGACCGAGATGACGTGCGTCTTCACCGCTCGCTACGACGGACCGCTGACCGTCCATCCGCCCGAGGTGATCGGCCTCGCCGTCTTTCCCGCGGGCGAGGTGCCCGAGCCGCTGACGCCGTCGGCCCGGGTCGTGCTCGACTTCCTCCGGGCGGGGTAGGGCGCGCAGCCGATTCGCCTGCGGCTCCCCGCCCGTACGTTGGCGTGATGCGGTTCGAGCTGGCGGAGATGGTCGAGCGGCTCGCAACGATCCGCCGGCCGTGGCTGATCGCGACGGCGCGCCGGGCGGGTGCCGGCGCCGACGCGGAGGACGCCGTCCAGGACGTGCTCGCACGGCTGTCGGCGAGCGCAGGCCTGCCGCGGGACGAGCGCAGCGCCCTGGCCTACGCCGCCACGGCGGTGCGTCGCCGGGCGCTCGATCTCGCGGCGGCGTCCGGCGCGTCGTCGGTGCCGGAGGCCGTGGCCGAGGAGCCGGCCGGGCCAGCCGACGACCACGAGCGGCGCAGGGCTCTGCGGGCCTTCACGCAGGCCCTCGGCGCGCTTCCGGAGCGGCCGCGCGCCGTGCTCGTGCTGGATGCCGCGGGCTGGAGCCGGGCCGACATCGCGCGGCGGCTCGAGATGTCGGAGCGGGCCGTCAAGCGCGAGCTCGCCGACCATCGCAGCGCCATCGTCGGTGCGGCCTCGGCGGCAGTCGGCGGCGAGGACTGCGCCCGGCTCTCGGCCACGCTCGCCACGTACGCCGCCGGCATCAGCCGGCCACGCTGCGGCGGGCCGGTGGCGCGTCACCTCGAGGTGTGCGACTCCTGCCGGCTGGCGCTCGTCCGGGCCCGTGCCCTGCGCGCCCTGTTCCCGCCGCCGTCGGCCTTCGGCATCGGCGCCGGACCGACGCCGGCCGCACCGCTGGTGGCGCTCAAGCTCGGTGCCGTGATCGTCGCTGCGGTGACGGCGGCGGGTGGGCTCGGTCTGGTCGCGCACCGACCGGCGCCGGCGCACCGGCTCACACGGGTCGCGCCGGGAGTGGTGAGGGCGCCTCCCGAGGCGACACCGGTGCAGCGCGAGGTGCCGCGGATCCGGACGGTGGAGGTGACGACGAAGCCGCGAAGGCAGGCCGAGCCGAGGCGCGCGCGCCC
>JBBQFB010000165.1:0-9002 GCA_038321545.1 Gaiellales bacterium | reverse complement strand
GTACCCCGTTGAACCTGCATAGCAGGTGGGCCTCCTGTCCACCCTGCACCTCTTCTCGAGGCTGGGGGCAGAACTGCCGGAGTCCCATAGGAGTGATACGGCCCAACCGCAGTGTATGGCCCACGATCGGGGTCGACCCAGTCGCACTCTAGCGGCGTCGCCGGTGACCGTCGCACTACCCTTCCGGCATGTCCGCCCCGATCCGCCTCGGTACGTGTTCCTGGGCCGACCCGGGCCTGATCGAACACTGGTACCCGTCCACCGCCCGCAGCTCCGAGGCGCGACTGCGCTACTACGCGGAGCGGTACGACACGGTCGAGGTGAACTCGTCGTACTACGCGATCCCCGAGGCCCGGACAGCGAGCAACTGGGCCGACCGGACACCGGACGGGTTCGTCTTCCACGTGAAGGCGTTCGGGATGATGACGGGGCACCGCGTGACACCCGAGCAGCTGCCCGCCGACCTGCGGCCGTTCGTCTCACAGCTCACCTCGCGCGGCCATGTCGACCCATCCGAGGCGCTGCTCGAGCGTGTGTTCCGGCGCTTCCGGCTGGCGCTCGAGCCGCTCGCCGCCGCCGACCGGCTGGGCGGCGTGCTGATGCAGTACGGCCCTGGCATCACGCCGTCCGAGCAGTCGCGGGAGTTCATCGAGCTCGGAGCCGAGCTGCTGGCGCCGTTTCCCGTGCTGGTCGAGTTCCGGCAGCGCGACTGGCTGTCGGAGGCGAACGTGGAGTCGACCCTCGACTTCCTGCGCGACCGAAACCTGTCGCACGTGATCGTCGACGCGCCGCACGTGGCGACGCCGAACGTCGCGCAGACCGTGATCGCGGCGACCACCGGCACCGCGTACCTGCGGTTCCACGGCCGCAACTCCGCCACCTGGAACGTCAGCGGCGGCGCCGCGTCGGACCGCTTCGACCACTTCTACACGGTGCAGGAGCTGTCCGGCTGGGTGAAGCCGCTGGCCGACCTGTCGAACGCCGTCGGCAGCATCTACGCGATGTTCAACACCAACAACGCCGACCAGGGACCCGTCAACGCCGACCTGCTGCGCGACCTGCTGCGCGCCGCGGAGGTGCCGGTGACCGAGCCACCCGGACCTGCGCAGGCCAGCCTCTTCTAGGGTGCCCGGCGTGATCGGCGTGTTCGACTCGGGAATCGGCGGGCTGACCGTGCTCGTGGATCTCGTCGCGGAGCTGCCCGACGAGCACTTCGTCTACGTCGCCGACCAGGCGCACTGCCCGTACGGCGGACGGCCGGCCGAGGAGATCGTGGCGCGGACGTTCGCGATCGCCGACGGCCTCGTCTCGGAAGGGGCGAAGATGTTGATCGTGGCGTGCAACACGGCCACGATCGCGGCCATCACGCCGTTGCGGGAGCGCCACGCCGTGCCCGCCGTCGGCATGGAGCCGGCCGTCAAGCCGGCCGTCGCCCGATCGCGGTCGCACATCGTCGGCGTGCTCGCCACCGAGGGCTCGCTGGGCGGAGAGAAGTTCCGCGGGCTGGTCGCCGAGCACCGCGGCGACGCGGAGGTGCTGACGCAGTCGTGTCCGGGCCTCGTCGAGCAGATCGAGTCGGGCGACCTGACCGGCCCCGAGACGCGGGCGCTGGTCGAGCGGTACACCCGCCCGCTGGTGGCGGCCGGCGCCGACGTCCTGGTGCTCGGATGCACCCACTACCCGCTGGTCCGCGAGCTGATCGCCGAAGTGGTCGGACCGGACATCGAGCTGGTCGACCCCGGTGCCGCGATCGCGCGGCGCGCGCGCACCCTGCTGACGGAGGCCGGCGCGCTCGATCCCGGCCCTGGCAGCGTCGAGCTGCGGTCGACCGCGGGTATCGACCTGGGGCCGCTCTACCGGTCCTTGAGCCGGTAGACGATCCGCAGGCCCGACCAGGTCTCGTCGACCGCGCACACCGTGTTGTCGACCAGCCCGAGGGCCAGCGCGGTGTCGCGCACGACGTCCTCCGTGACGTCGGTGACGACGCCTGAGGCTCGCTTCGGCCAGCAGATCCAGAGGCCGCCCGACCTGTTCAGCCGCTCCGCCATCTCGGGCAGCCGGCGGGCAAGCACGCGGCGCTCGGTGACGAACAGCAGGATCACGTCGAGCGGTGCCCGCGCCTGCCGCAGCAGCGTCACGCCGGGGGGCATATCGCCGAGCAGTTCCCCGACCAGATCGGGCGCCGAGACGAGCGCGACGCGGTGGCCTTCCTTGATGCCGAGCTTCTTCGGAAGCGGCGTCGCGGAGTAGCCGGCCATGGGCCGAATGGTAGGGTGAGTCGGTGCTACGGCGGCTCGCGACAGCCCTCTTGCTCATGATGGCGGTCGTGGTTCCCTCCGCGTCGGCGGCCACCAGCCTGGGCGATTTTCAGCTGACGTACTACTGGTTCGCGACCGAGAACGGGTTCGTCGGCGGCAAGATCGCAGCCCCCGGGATCGCCGGTACCTATCGCGAGGATTTCCTCTACTCGGCGCGCGGCGTGCCGATGGAGGGCACCGGTACGGCCGACGGCTCGTCGCACGTGCACTACGCGGGAACGCACGGCGGCTACTGGGTCACGAAGGCCGGAGCGAAGACCGTGCCGGGCGTCAGCGGCTGGTCGAACGGCGCGCCGTACTGGCGCGACGGCGGCTGGCGCACGGTGGCCGGCGCGGTGACGTTCCAGCGCGCGGACGGCACGTGGGTGAACGGCACCGGCGTCACGAAGCTGCCGTACCACGACCTCTTCGGCCCGGGGGCCGGCACGAACGTGACGGAGTGGCTGTCGATCGCGACCGATCTCGGCGTGATCGCACGCGGGACGAAGGTCTACGTGCCGCAGCTCGCGGGGTCGCCGGCGCACGGCTGCTTCCGCGCCGACGACACCGGCGGCGCGATCATCGGCAAGCACATCGACGTGTTCGTGCCGCAGACGAACCTCGCACCGCTGCCCGTCAGGGGCGAGGTGATGACGCTCGCGGCCGGCGAGGCGTGTCCGCCACTGACGGCGCCGAAGGCCGTCACCGGCATCGCGCTGCGCTACGTGCCGGAGGCCCGGGAGCGCGACTTCCACGGCTCGACGGTGGCGGTTCCGGGGCTCAGGAAGCGTGCCCGCGCCGACTTCCTGTTCGGCGCCAAGGGCGCCGCGATGCGTGGCGGCGGGCTGTTGCCGAAGGGCGTGCGGATCGTGCTCGTCGACCACAGCGGGTACTGGGTGAACGCGCGCGGCAAGCGCACCGACCGGCGCCCGAACGGCACCTGGACGCACGGGAACCCGGCCTGGCGCGACGGCGGGTGGCGCAACCGCAAGGGCGCTCCCACGTATCGCCGGCCGAACGGCACCTGGTCGCACGGCCGCGGCGTGAAGCTGAAGTCCTATCGCGACCGGTTCCGGCTCGCGCGCGACGACGAGCGCGTGCCGTGGCACGCGGTCGCCGCTCCGCCGGCGCTCGCTCCCCGCGGTGCCCGCATCACGCTCGATGCCCCGGTCTCGAGCGGCTGCCTGGTCGTCGACCGGGCGCTGCGGCACACGACGGGCGCGATCGAGATCCTCGTGCCGCACGGCTCCGTACTGGCCGGGCTGCCGGCGAGCGCGAACGTGACCGTGCTGCCATCCGACACGCCCTGCGTCGAGTGATCGTAGGATGTCGCCGATGCGGATCCTCGCGATGCAGCACGAGCACGATTCCGGCCTCGACGCGCTCGAGGCGCCGCTGCGCGCGGCCGGCGCCGACATCGAAATCTGGTTCGCCAGCGAGACGGCCAGGCCCGAACATCCGCTCGCGGCCTACGACGGCCTGATCGTCCTCGGCGGCATCGCAAACCCCGACGAGGACGCGCAGTTTCCCTGGCTCACGCTGGAGCGCTCGATGATCGCCGACGCGGTGCGCCGCGAGGTGCCGGTGCTCGGCATCTGCCTCGGCGGCCAGCTGCTCGCGCAAGCGGCCGGCGGCGAGGCGTTCCGGGCTCCCGAAGGCCCCGGGATCGGGTGGGACGAGATCCAGGCCACCGACGGGCACGCCCAGGATGCGCTGTTCGGCGACCTGCCGGCCGCGTTCCACGCGTTCGAGTGGCACCACTTCTGCTTCATGCCGCCGGACGACGCGACCCTGATCTACGGCACGCGGCGCTTCAACCAGGCGTTCCGCTACGGCCGCAACGCGTGGGGCACGCAGTTTCACTTCGAGGCGACGCCGGAGACGGTCGCCGACTGGATCGACACGGCCCGCGACGAGGCCATCACGCACGGCGTCGACATCGCGAACCTGCGTGCGACGACGCTACAGCACGGGCCGTTGCAGGTCGAGCTCTGCCACCGGATCGCGGAGCGGTTCGTCGAGGTCGTCGCGCGCTACGCCGGCGCGAGGTAGCGGCGCAGCCCGTCGCGCACGTCGAAGAGGTCGTCGAACGGCACGTGGTCGACGCCCTCCCCGGTGAGGTGCTGCGCGAGCGACGCGCGGGCGAACACGAGGTCGGCGGCCTTGGCGGCGCAGCGATCCGACCAGCCGTCTCCCACGTACGCGATCTGGCGCCCGCCGGACAGCCGCGCGAGCTCCATGCGCTTGCACTGCTCGCCGCAGACCGGGCAGATCGGCCGCTCCAGGAACTCGACGGTCGTGCCGGCAGTCGAGAACGTGGCTGTGTGCGCGACCACGGGGAGACGCACGCCGCCCCACGCCAGCACGGGCTCGATCAGCTCGTGGAAGCCGGACGAGATCACGACCGGGTCGATGAAGCGCTCTCGGCAGAACGTGACGAGCTCCGGCAGGCCCGGGCGCAGGGTGACGCGCTCGCGCAGGAGGGCGAGTGCATCGTCGAGCGTCGAGTGGACGTGCGCGAACTCGAACGCGATCACCTCGTTGAGCGTCATCGAGCCCGAGGTGAGGCCCTGCTCCGCCTCCAGCCAGATCGCGGGCGCGTGCTCGGCGACGAGCAGATCGAGCGTGTCGACGTCGGTCAGGGTGCCGTCGAAGTCGAGGAGCAGCAGCATCGGGTCGAACGTAGCAGCACGAGGGCTCCGCGCCCCGACGTATCCTTGGAACCGGATGGCGTTCGTCACGGGTATCCCGCCGGCCGCGACGCAGATCGCGTTCGCCTCGTCCACGCGGGGCCTCGCCTTCAGCTGCGCCGCCGAGCAGGCGTGCCCGGGCAAGGGGGCGGT
Organism: Gaiellales bacterium; assembly: GCA_038321545.1. Classification (GTDB taxonomy): domain Bacteria; phylum Actinomycetota; class Thermoleophilia; order Gaiellales; family F1-60-MAGs149; genus VFJZ01. The sequence goes on along the minus strand of JBBQFB010000165.1, from coordinate 3,862 downwards.
GTACCGGACGAGCGACGGCGGGCTCACGTGGCGCAAGATCCTCTCCTCCGGCGAGCCGCGCGTGCTCGCGGTGGACAGCGCTCCGAACGTGGTCGCGTGGCTGACGTCGGGACGGTCGACGCGCAGCGCCCGGCACCTCCACGTGCAGATCGGGCGTGCGGCGACGACCATCGTGACGGTGAAGCCGCAGATCGCGACCGTGGCGTTCCGGGCGGCGCGCGATGCCTGGGGCGTGACCGACACGGGCCGGTTCCTGACGACCTCCGACGGCGGGCGGACGTGGGCATCGGTGCCCGCGAACCCGTGTGCGTCGCTGGAGGCGACGGCCGCCCGGCTGGTCAACGCCACCATCGGACTCGTCGTCTGCACGGGCCGGCCCGAGACGGGCTTCCAGGCCAAGACGGTCTATCGCACGAAGGACGGCGGCCGGCACTGGACGCGGATGGCGCGCGCGACGGCGCAGGACGGCTCGACGCTGTCCGGTGGCTCCGTCAGGCAGCTGTTCCGCTCGCCCGACGGGCGGCTGTGGCTGACGGTCGACAGGGCCGCGCTGCTCGTGTCATCCGACCTCGGCCGGCACTGGGCGTCACGAGCGGATCTCGGCTCGGGCGAAACCACGCCGCGCTCGCTTTCGTTTCCCGGCGCGAAGACCGGCTTTCTCACGCGCCGGTGCGGCGGAGGACGGGCGAGCGACGTCGTGCGGAGCCGTGACCGCGGCACCACGTGGCAGGAACTGCCTCGCGCCGCCGGGCCGTGCAAGCTCTGAGCCGGCGCGGCTAGACCTGAGCGCGCAGGCGTTCCCGGCCCACGTCGAGGTCGGGCCGGTCGCACGCCGTGGCGAGGTGCGTGCCGAGGCGCGCGACGTGCAGCGCCACCTTCCGCGAGCCCTCGGCGTCGTCGGTGAGCGCGTTGGCGACGTGCCAGCGGACGAAGGCGTCGAGGTCGTCCGGCACGAGCGTCGCGAGCTCGTCGGACGCCGACCGTCCCGAGCTCTCGAGCCAGAACCCGAACAGGCGCAGCGTCCGCTCGTACGACATCCGCGGCGTCACCGCCTGCCCGGCCACCCACCCCTGCTCGAAGCCCGCGATGGCCTCGGCGATCGTCACGCGCCGGCGCGCTCCGCGTGGCGGGCGATCGCGCGCAGCAGCGAGCCGCGCACGAGGTCGGAGCCAGGCCGCACGATCAGCCAGTAGCGGTCGAACGACACCTTCGCCTGCGGGCCGCACAGGATCCGCGTCTCGGTGATCAGGAGCGTGCCGTACGACGCCGTCGCCGCGCGCACCGACATGGCGACCTTGATGCAGTCGCCGGGCTCGAGCGCCTTCCACTCCGTCGCGTCGAGATGCATGGTGGCGCCGCCCGGCCACGGCCGGCCGGCGAAGCCGACGACGATCTCGGCGGGTGCTGCGCCAATCGGCGCGAAGCCCGTCTCGCCGTCGCCCATGTCGGCGATCCGCGCGCGTCCGCGGTGCAGCGAGCGGCCCAGCGTGCGCACCGCCATCAGCGTGCGGGCGAGCTTCGCGTCGTCCAGCGGCGTCTCGCGGATCGCCGCGATCACGGCGTCCAGCGGCGCCCTGACGGGGCGCCCCTGCATCGTCCGGTGGTCGTAGCGCGGGAGCAGTGTGTCGAGGAGCGTCGGCGAGACCGGCGCGGTCACGGTTTGCGGTGTGGTCGCTACCGATGCGGTCACGAAGGGCATCGTATGCCAGAATCGTGGGCGATGACCGAGCCGACGATCCGCGACGTCGATGCCCTGATCGGCCCCGCGACGCCGCACTTCGCCTACCAGATCCGCCAGCGGGTCGCGAACCTGGTCGCCGACCTGGACGAGACGCACCCCGTGCGCGTCCACGCCCGCGAGCGCCTTGCGCTGCTCGACGGCCTGGGCTGGACGACGTCGAAGGGTGATTGGGGCGATCCATCGAGCCCGCAGTGACGCCGGCGCTCGCCGAGTGGCACGTCGTGGTCGAGGCGATCGCCCGCGGCGACCAGGTACTGACCCTCCGGGCGGGCGGCCCCGGTGACAAGGCGTTCGCCGCCGCCGGGTCGGCGTTCTGGCTGTATCCGGGCTGGGAGCAGCAGCAGGCGTCCGAGGTGAAGCGGGTGTGGCACGGCGAGCTGGCGCGGTCGAACCGCGAGCGGCCGACCGACGGCACGATCCCGATCCGCTGCCACTGCACGGTCGAGGCGGCATGGGAGCTGACCGACAGCGCGCAGCTGGTCGCGCTCGACGGCTGGCTCCTGTGGACGAGCGCGTACGCCGGGTCGGAGCTCGGGTGGCCGGCCGCCCCGCTGACGGTGCTGCTGTTGCGCGCGGCGTCACTGATCGAGCCGTTCCCGGTGCAGCCGGGGCAGTCGTCCGGCGGGTCGGGAGAGGTCGACCTGCCGCAGCAGCCGCCCACCGCCGACCTGATCCCGGCGCTGACCGACACCGCGTTTCAGATGCGGTCCGACGCCGTGCACGACGCGCTCGGCGCCCCGGCGGGAGTGAGCGCGTGACGCTCGCCGGCCGCCTCGCCCTCGTCACGGGCGGGTCGCGCGGCATCGGACGCACCATCTCGGTCGACCTGGCCCGTCGCGGCGCGGACGTGGCGTTCACGTACCTGCGCAACGAGGAGGCGGCGCAGGAGACGACCGCGCTGATCGAAGCCGAGGGCCGTCGCGGCTTCGCGATCCGGTCACGCATCGACAGCGCCGAGCGGTGTACCGCGCTGGTCGACGGGGCCGCCGCGTCGCTGGGCGGGCTCGATCTGCTCGTGTCGAACGCGGCGTCCGGCGTGATCCGGCCCGCGATGGACGTCACCGAGAAGCACTGGGACTGGACGCTGAACACGAACGCCCGCGCGATCGTCTTCCTCGCGCAGGCGGCCGTGCCGCACATGGAGACGCGTGGCGGCGGCGCGATCATCGGCATGTCGTCGCTGGGCTCGTTCCGCGTGCTCGAGAACTACACGCTGGTGGGCGTCTCGAAGGCGGCCCTCGAGGCCGCCATCCGCTACCTCGCGGTCGAGCTCGCGCCGCGCGGCATCCGCGTCAATGGCGTGTCGGGCGCCGTCGTCGATACGGGCGCGCTCGACCACTTCCCGAACCGCGAGGCGATGCTCGCGAGCGGGCGAGAGCGGACACCTGCGGGCCGCATCCTCGACCCGCAGGACCTGGCGAACGCCGTCGCGTGGCTGGCGAGCGCCGAGTCGTCGATGGTGATCGGCCAGACGCTGATCGTCGACGGCGGCTACTCGCTGCCCGCCTAGAAGGGCAGCGGACGGAGGCCGGGGCCGGCCAGGCGGCCGGCCCACGCGTGCACGGCGGGCGATCCGCCGAGGTGCATCAGCAGCACGTGCTCGTCGGGCGCGAAGCGGCCCGCGCGGATCAGGTCGATCAGGCCGCGGATCGCACGGCCCTCGTAGACCGGGTCGGCGATCAGGCCCTCCGTCAACGCGAACAGGCGCATCGCATCGATCGTCGGCTGCGTCGCGACGCCGTACGGGCTGTCGTCGGCGATCACGACCTCGACCTCGTCGGCGGAGACGCGCTGCGTGCGTTCGAGCGTGGCCAGCGTGTCGTTCGCGAGCCGCAGCACGCGCCGGCACTTGTCCTCGCGCTCGTCGTCGTCGGCCACGCCGATCACGCGGGTCGGGCTGTCCAGTGCGGCAAGACCGGCCAGCAGGCCGGACTGCGTGCTGCTGCTGCCGGTGCAGTGCACGATCGCGTCGAAGCGGATGCCCAGCGCCGCGGCCTGCGTCTCGATCTCGGCCGCGCAGGCGGCGTAGCCGTGGCCGCCGAGCGGATGCTCGGATGCGCCGCCGGGAATCAGGTACGGCCGCCGGCCCTGGCGCAGCAGGTGATCGACGACCTCGTCGAT
>JBBQFB010000164.1:0-9010 GCA_038321545.1 Gaiellales bacterium | reverse complement strand
CCGCCATCCACGCGATCCTCAACAACGGCTGGCTCGGCATGGTGCGCCAGTGGCAGCAGCTGTTCCACGGCGAGCGCTACTCCGAGACGCTGCTGCGCAACGACCTGCCCGACTACGTCAAGCTCGCCGAGTCGTTCGGAGCGCTGGGCCTGCGGGCCGAGACCGAGGAGGAGGTCGACCGCGTGATCATGGAGGCCGTCGAGTCACGCCGGCCGTGCGTGATCGACTTCCGCGTCGACCACGAGGAGAAGGTCTACCCGATGGTGCCGACGGGTGCCGCCTCGAGCGAGATGATCGACGAGCCGTGGGACAACGAGTGGGTCGAGGAGGGCGTCTGATGCATCACACGCTGAGCGTGCTGGTGGAGAACTCCCCGGGCGTGCTGGCACGCGTCGCGGGCCTGTTCTCCCGTCGTGGCTTCAATATCGAGAGCCTCGCGGTCGGTCCGACCGAGCAGGAGGACCGCTCGCGGATCACCCTGCGGGTGGACGCCTCGCAGCACTCGATCGACCAGGTGATCAAGCAGCTCTACAAGCTGATCAACGTCCTGAAGGTCAACGAGATGACCTCCGACGACGCGATCGAGCGCGAGATGATGATCGTGCGCGTCACCGCCCAGCCGGCCGATCGCGCCGACCTGATCCGGCTCGCCGAGGTGTTCTCGGCCCGCGTCTGCGACGTCGGCCCCACCTCGCTGATGTTCGAGTGCCTCGAGCATCCCGACAAGCTGTACGCGTTCGAGGAGATCCTGAAGCCGTATGGCATCAAGGAAGTCGTCCGCACCGGGCGCGTCGCGATGCGCAAGTCCGTCCCCGAGCGCGCACGCGGTGGTCGCATGCGCGTGCTCGCCTAACCCGCGCGCCTGACGCGCAAGACTGGAAGACTGCCTCGATGCCAAAGCTCTACTACGAGTCGGACGGCGATTTCTCCGTCCTGTCCGGCCGCAAGATCGCCATCATCGGTTACGGCTCGCAGGGCCACGCCCACGCGCTGAACCTGAAGGAGTCGGGAGCGAACGTCACCGTCGGCGTCCGTCCCGGATCCGACGGGTGGCGGCGCGCGGAGGCACACGGATGGACGCCGCAGTCGCCGGCCGACGCCGTGCAGGGCGCCGACGTGATCGGCATCTTCGTGCCCGACCACGTCCAGAAGCAGGTGTGGGAGGACGTCATCGCGCCCGCGCTGCGCCCCGGCTCGACCGTGCTGTTCGCGCACGGCTTCTGCATCCACTTCGGGCAGATCGTGCCGCCCGCCGACGTGAACGTGATCATGGTCGCGCCGAAGGGCCCCGGCCACCTCGTGCGCCGGCTGTACACCGAGGGCGCCGGCGTTCCGGCGCTGATCGCGATCTACCAGGACGCGACCGGTGACGCCAAGGCGATCTCGCTGGCGTGGGCGATCGGCATCGGCGCCGCGCGCGCCGGCCTGATCGAGACGAACTTCCGCGAGGAGACCGAGACCGACCTGTTCGGCGAGCAGACGGTCCTGTGCGGCGGCGCGACGGCGCTCGTGCTGGCCGGGTTCGAGACGCTCGTCGAGGCCGGCTACGCACCCGAGATCGCGTACTTCGAGTGCATGCACGAGCTGAAGCTGATCGTCGACCTGATGTACGAGGGCGGCATGGACTGGATGCGCTACTCCATCTCCGACACCGCCGAGTACGGCGATCTGACCCGTGGCCCGCGCGTGATCGGCCCCGAGACGAAGGCCGCCATGAAGCAGATCCTCGAGGAGATCCAGACGGGCCAGTTCGCGCGCGAGTTCGTCGGCGAGAACCAGACCGGCCGCAGCGGCATGAAGATGCTGCGCGAGCGCGGTGCCCGGCATCCGATCGAGGTCGTCGGCGCGGAGCTGCGCTCGATGATGCCGTTCGTCTCGTCGGCCCGTCAGAAGGCCGAGGAGTCCGCCTAGGTCGTCGCGGGAGACCCGTCGATCGCCAGCTGAACGCGCTGGAGAGCGACACGCACCTGGGTGACAGGCAGCCGCTCGTTGAAGAGCGGCGACATCGTCGCGTGCGTCAGCAGGCGATCCATCATCGCGACCGCCGTCGGGTGGACCCGTGACGTCGGTCTGGCAAGGTGGAAGGCGACGGCGAGGAACTCGTTCCGGTACTCCCGGACGCGGGAATACGAGGGCGTCAGGCGGGGGTCGGCGGGCTCGAACCCGTCGGCCTCCAACACCAGGCGGCCGATCGATCGCGCGAGCCGCCCGCGAACCTCTGGCGTGACCAGGGCCTCGGCGGCCTTGGCCACGTCGGCGATCTCGTAGGCGGAGCGCTGGTGGACGTGCCGGGCCAGCAGCGCGGTGCGGTCGGCGCGCGCGTAGGCGCAGACGACCGCGCCGGCGATGGCACCGGCGAACGAGGCGACGGCGACGGGCATCTGCCCGAGCACGACCAGCGGCACCGACGCCCCGGCGGCGGCGGCAGTGCCGGTGAGGGCGTCACGGGCCCGCGACCGGAGGCGTTCCAGCGCCACCTTCGCGAGAAACGGATCGACCGCGTTCTCGTTGATGATCGAGGCCGGCTCCATGCACCATCCATCGGCAGGCCGTGATCCTCGCTTTACCGGGTAGGCTTTTCGGATGCGACTCCCGACCGTCTGTCTCGCGCTGAGCGCGGTGCTTTTGGCCGCGTGCGGCGGCTCCGGTTCGAACAACACGACCTCGAACTCCGATGGGTCCGCGACCCCCACGGCGGTCGGCAACGTCGGCACCGGCCCGTCACTGTCGTCGCTGCTCGGCCTCCCGGACTCCAACCAGATCGACACGCCGGACGTGCTCGTCACGAGCGGCACGGACTACGTCGCCGGCAAGGAGATGCGGGTCCCGGTCGGCCTGCTCCACAAGGACGGCACGCAGTTCGTGGCGGATGGCGGAAAGATCGCGATCTACCTCGCGAGCGACGGCAAGTCCGGGTCGGCCGGCCCGTTCGAGGCCACCTACGTCCCCATCAAGGGCCCCGGCATCAAGCTCGCGCCGCAGGACATCAAGGGCGTCTACGTCACGCGAATGACGGTGCCGGCGGCGGGCGGCTACTTCATGGCCGCCAAGTACACGGTCGGCGGCAAGGAGTCGACGGCCAGCGGCAGCATCAATGTCGGCACCACCGAGGCCACGCCCCCGGTCGGCTCCGACGCGCTGCCGTCCGACACGCCGACGATCAAGTCCGCCGGCGGCGACTTCAAGGCGCTCACGACCGCCGACCCGCCCGACAAGACACTTCTGGAGTACTCGATCGCCGACTCGCTGAAGGCGAAGAAGCCGTTCGTCGCCGTGTTCGCGACACCGCAGTTCTGCACCAGCCGGTTGTGCGGGCCCACCGTGCAGCTCGTCCAGGCGGTTCAGCAGGACATGAAGGACACGCCGATGCGGTTCATCCATATCGAGATCTACCGTGACAACGACCCCAACTCCGGGCCGAACCCGTGGGTGCAGCAGTGGGGGCTGCCGTCCGAGCCGTGGGTGTTCGTGGTCGGCGCGGACGGCAAGATCAAGTCGAAGTTCGAGGGTGCCGTCGGGCTGGACGAGCTCGAGCAGTCGGCTCGCGCAGCGCTCAGCTGAGCAGCGCGATGGTGGCCGTGAAGCCGTGCAGGTGGTTGCGGCCACCGACCGGACCGATCTCGCCCTGACAGAAGATGCCCGCCGCGGGCACGCCGAGCAGCTCGTCGACCAGCCCGGCATCGTGGTCGTCGGTCGAGAACAGGTTGCGGCCGCGGCCGTTGCACGAGAACACCAGCGCGGCGGCCGCCGGCGGCGCGGCCCGTAGCACGTGCTCGAGCTCCGCCGTCGCCGACGCCTCGTCCCGCACGTGCAGCCGGAACGTCTGGCCGACGCGCGGCACGTCGCCGATCATCACGGCGCCACGATCGCGGTCGGCGCCGAGCAGGACGCGCACCAGGTAGTCGCCGACCCCGTACTCGGGGCGGTTCTCGTCGATCACGAGGCCGGACAGCAGGCCGTCGCGCGCGAGCACCTGGTCGGCCAGTGGCAGGCCTCCGAACACCTCCTCGATCTTCTCCAGCGCCGGCATGCCCGCCAGCTCGAGCAGCGCGTTGCCGCTGGCGGCCGTGACGACCAGCTCGGGCCCGATCGGCCGGCAGCCTTGCGAGACGACCGGCGCGCACAGCGAGCCGGGCAGCACGACGCCGACGGCACCGGCGCGCAGGACGCCGCCGTCCCGGAACAGCCGTGCCCGGCCCGCGCCGCCACCTCCGGCCAGACCGCCCACCAGTGCAGGCCCGCTGCCGAGGTGCTCGATCAGCGCGTCGGTTCCGAACGTGTAGGGATCGGCGATCAGCACCGTCAGGGCGTCGTCCGGGATGCCGGGAACGCCGCCGAGGTCGGCGAGCGAGTGGAACACCTCCGCCGGCGCCTCGGGAAACGATGCCGCCAGCACCGACACGGCTCGGCCGTGCTCGAGCTCGCGGCCGGCGCCGATCACGCCGTGGGTCGCGACGGCGCCGAGCAGGGCGCGCGGCGCCGCCTCGCCGAACGCGAGCGGCCCGGCCCGCGCGGCGTCTCCCGCGTAGGCGTCGGAGGCGAACACGAACAGCAGGTCAGGACGCGCGCCGGCGAGCGGTTCGAGGGCCTGCGCGACGGCGTCGGCGACGGCCCGCTCGATGTCGGAGTCGGTGGCGAGGCCTGCGCCGTAGCGATGCACGGGCGCATGGTACCTTCCGCCGCATGTCGAAAAGCGCCACCATCACCACCAGCCTCGGCCCCATCGAGATCGAGCTCTTCGATGACGCGGCACCGAAGACCGTCGCCAACTTCACGAAGCTCGCTGCCGACGGGTACTACGACGACCTCACCTTCCACCGCGTGATCCCCGACTTCATGATCCAGGGCGGCTGCCCGAACGGCGACGGCCGCGGCGGCCCGGGCTACACGTTCGAGGACGAGTTCAACGACCACAAGGTCGCGCGCGGAGCGCTCGCGATGGCGAACGCCGGCCCGAACACCAACGGCTCGCAGTTCTTCATCGTCACCACCGAGGCCGCTCCGTGGCTCGACGGCAAGCACACCGTGTTCGGCCAGGTCACGTCGGGCCTCGACGTCGTCGACGCCATTTCGGCCGTCGACCGTGACCGCTCCGACAAGCCGCAGACGCCGGTCACGATGAGCGTCGAGCTCGCGTAGCTCCGCGCGACCCGGTCCAGCACCGAGGGGTGCAGACGTCGCCGTCTGCACCCCTCGGTCGTTCTTCCACCCGTTAGCGGCGTGCTGCCTCTACGCCGCGCAGGCGCAGACCAGACGGATCGCCTCCCCCGAGACGCTCACGTCGTCGCGCGCAATGATCGCGCCGTCCGCCAGCTCGAAGCCGACGACCTCTCCCGTCCCCAGATCGACGATCACGTCCGCGACCATCACGCCGACGTTGTGCCGGCAGGCGGCCGAGAGCGTCAGCAGGGCCGACAGCGTCAGCCCCGCCCGGTCGTAGAAGCGGACGTCGTCCACGAGGTGCAGCGCCGAGTCGAGCTCGATGCCCGACGGGCCGAGCGATGCGACCGCGACGAGCGGCACGAACCGGCGCTCCCCCTCGGACAACCGCACGTCGAATCCAGCCACGCGGCGTGCGTCGCCATCGAGCACGACGTCGACGATCCGGCCCACGTGGAGTCCCGCTACGGACACGCCGCGGAGGCGCGGACGGTCGCGATGGAGGTTGAGAATCCCGGCCTGCGTCAGCGCCGGCCCGCGAAGGCCGCTCTCGTCATACCGAGCGTCGAGCACGGTCCCGATCGGTGCGGTCATCGTCATGCAACGCACGGTATGCAGTGGCGGTCGCAACCCCATCACGCGCAGATCACGGTCCGGTCACGGACTCCCGGAGGATCACCCCTTCGGGGGGTGAGAAGCCCTCGAACCTGCTGCAAACTCCTACTTGTGACGCGGAACTTCCAGACGACCTCCGGGGAGACCCGGCAAGCGCAAGCGCCCGTAGGGGCCGTGCGCGTCGTCATCGGGTAGCTCCCCCCTCCCGACACCGGCGCGCCGCATCCCCAGGGCGCCCGGCCGCGAGCACCCGCTCCGGCCCGTGGCGATGCCTGTCGGCGCCGAGGACCGGACCGCGATCTCGCGCGTCCGGCATGGGTCGCAAGCCTCGCCACGGCGCCGGCGCAAGCACCAGCCGCGACCTCCCGCATGCCCGCCGCCTCTCCCCTGAACCCGGCGGGCTCCCGCGGCGTGCGCACGTCTTCCCTCTCAGCCCGACCCCTCTCACCGACCTTCCATCCCCTCCCCATCCCCACGGCGACAGGGCCCGTCCCGGAGACTCCCCCTCCTCCTCCGGGTCGGGCCCTCCGTCGTTGTCAGGCGAGCAGGTAGCGCTCGAGGAACGCGGCCACCTGCGGGTACGCGTCGATGCGGTTCGGAAGCCGGACGAGGCCGTGGCCCTCGTCCTCGTAGCGCAGGTAGACGACCTCGTGACCGCGCGCCTGCAGCGCCTCGACGATCTGCTCCGCCTCCTGCACGGGGACTCGTGGGTCGTTGGCGCCGTGGATCACCATCAGCGGCGCGACGATGGCGTCCACCCGGTGGATCGGCGACAGCTGCTCGAGCAGCTCGCGGTGGTGGTCGAGCGAGCCGTACTCGGCCTCGCGGAGCTTGCGGCGGTAGCTGCCGGTGCGCTCCATGAAGGTGACGAAGTTCGCGATCCCGACGATGTCGACGGCGGCGCGCCACAGCGCCGGGTACTCGGTGATCGCGGCCAGCGTCATGTACCCGCCGTACGAGCCGCCCATCACGCCGACCGGGACGCCGCGCTCGGCGCCGAGCTCGATGGCCAGCTCGGCCAGGTCGCGGACGGCGTTGGGCCGCAGCTCGACGTCGTCGAGACTGCCGAACGTCTTGCCGTAGCCGGTCGAGCCGCGCACGTTGGGGACGGCGACGCTGATGCCGCGCGCCGCCAGGTACTGGACGACGGCGTTCAGCGACGGCCGGGCCTGCGACTCGGGTCCGCCGTGGACGTGGCAGACGGTCGGCGCGTCGCTGGGTCCGTAGAGCAGGTACGGGATCCGGACGCCGTCCGATGCCGTGAGCGAGCGCAGCTCGGGCCGCCGGAGCAGGTCCGATGGCACGCCGCCCAGGCTCGACCGCGTCACGCGCGTGACCTGGTCGCCCACGACCCAGACGTCGGTCGGCCCGTCCCCGGGCGAGACGTGCAGCGCAAGGCGCGTGCCGTCGGGCGAGAACGCCAGCCCGCCGATGACGCCGGCCGGCAGGGCGTCGACGGACTTCCCGTCGAGCGTCAGCCGCGACGTGCCATCCTCGTTGCGCACGTACGCGAGGCGGTCGCCGTGCACGGCGATCGCCTCGACGTCGGCCGTGTCGTCGGTGAAGAAGCTGGGCGCGCCGGCGTCGTCCAGGCGTGCCAGCCGCTGGTGCTCGCTGCCACGGTCGCACGCGCAGACGACGGTGCCGTCGGCTGCGAGCAGCGCGGGCAGGTACTGCTCGGGGCCGTCGTGCGGGGTCAGCAGGCGCGGCTGGCCGGCGTCGGGCGCGACCAGGAAGAGGTCGTGCGAGACGTTCGAGTGGGCGCGGGCGAGCAGGATGCCGTGCTCGGTGAAGTCGCAGACGACGTTCCATCCCTCGAGCTCGACCTCGCGACGCGAGCCGGTGGCGAGGTCGAGGACGACGAGGTCGAAGTCGGTGCCGTTGCGCTCCGTGTGGGTGAACGCGAGGGCCGACCCGTCGGGCGAGAACGCGCCGAGCGAGTGGATCGCGTCGGCGGTGGCGAGCGCGCGCTCCGGTCCCGCGAGGTAGAGGCGGTCGCGCTCGTTGCCGCCCACGTCACGGCCGAACGCGAGCCGCGCGCCGTCGGCCGAGGCGATCGCGCCGGACACGCGCTCCGCCTCGAACGTGAGCTGGTCGGGCCAGCCGCCGGCGGCCGGCATCAGCCAGATCTGCGGGATCCCTGTGATGTCGGACAGGAAGGCGAGCCGCGAGCCGCCGTCCAGCCACTGCGGCGAGTGGGCGCTGCGGATGCGGAGGTATGCCGCGATCTCCGGCATGCCTACCACGGGATCTCGACACCATCGCGCCAGAACCGCCCGGTCGCCCCACCGGCATCGAGCGTCGCCAGCTGCAGCGCCATCTTGGCGGCCTGCTCGGGCTCGACGTTGGCGCTCGAGCCGCCCATGTCGGTGCGGACCCAGCCAGGATGCATCGCGTTCACGAGGATCCCGTCGCCGGCCAGCTCGCTGGCGGTGTTGGCCACGAAGGCGTTCACGGCAGACTTGGAGATGCGGTACGGCAGCGAGCCGCCGCGCATGCCCGACGTGAACTGGCCCATCGTCGAGGACACCACCACGATCCGGGCGGGGCCGGCGGCACGCAGCGAGGGCAGCAGCGCCTGGGTGAGGCCGACCGGCGCCAGCACGTTCACCGCGAAGCACTCCTCGATGTCGCTCCGGAGCGCGTCGTCGACGCCGCCGCGGCGCAGCACGCCGGCGTTGTGGACGAGCACGTGGAGCTTCGGCGCCAGCACGGAGGCCTGCACGCCGACCTCGCGGATCCCCTCCGCCGTGGAGAGATCGCCCCACACCGGCTCGCCGCCGAGGTCGATCGACGCGCGTCGCGCGTCGATCTCGGTGCGGGCGTGGCAGAGCACACGGGCGCCCTCGGAGCGCAACGCGCTGACGATGGCCGGGCCGATGCCGCGACCGGTGCCCGTGACGAGCGCGGTCTGTCCGTCGAGAAGCATCCCGGTAGCGTAGGCGCGGTAGCATGGGTCTGCAGGCCGGACGGCTGCGGGGCGCTTGCGCCTCGAGGAAAGTCCGGACACCACAGGGCAGGGTGCTGGGTAACGCCCAGGCGGGGAAACCCGACGGAAGAGCGCAACAGAGAGAAGACCGCCGATGCGGCCAACGGCCGCAGGTAAGGGTGAAACGGTGCGGTAAGAGCGCACCAGCGGTGCCGGTGACGGTGCCGGCTAGGCAAGCCCCACCCGGTGCAACGCCAGACAGGGACGATGACGCGGCCCGCCGAGTCCCGGGTAGGCGGCAACGAG
>JBBQFB010000163.1:0-9080 GCA_038321545.1 Gaiellales bacterium | reverse complement strand
GAAGATGATGCACGGCGAGTTCTGCTTCGCCTGCTCGAACAGGTCGCGGACGCGGCTCGCGCCGACGCCGACGAACATCTCGACGAAGTCGGAGCCGGAGATCGAGAAGAACGGCACGCCCGCCTCGCCGGCGACGGCGCGGGCGAGCAGCGTCTTACCGGTACCCGGCGAGCCGAACAGCAGCACGCCCTTCGGGATGCGCGCACCGAGCGCCTGGTACTTCTTGGGGTTCTCGAGGAAGTCCTTGATCTCGTGGAGCTCCTCGACCGCCTCGTCGGCGCCCGCGACGTCCTTGAACGTGACCTTCGGCGAGTCGACGGCCATGCGCTTGGCGCGACTCTTCCCGAAACTCATCACCTTCGAGCCGCCACCCTGCACCTGGTTCATCAGGAACAGCCAGAAACCGAGGAACAACAGGAACGGGAGGATGCCGAACAGCAAGCTGGCCCAGTTGGTGCCACCCACCTTCGAGCCCTCGATGATCAGGCTCTTGTTGGTGGCGTTCTGCTCGTAGACGTCCTTCCAGGCGTCCTCGCCCGGAATGCCGACGGTGTACGGCTTCTGCTGCGGGTCGTTCAGCGTCACCTTGACGCTGTTGCCCGTCAGCGAGTGCTTGAGCTCCTTGACGTCGCCGGCGGAGAGCGCCCGGGTCATGTCGGTCCACGTCTTCTTCTGCGTGGACGACTTGCTGCCACCGAACATGACGCTCTGGGCGACGTAGGCCAGCACGATCACGACGATGATCGGGAATGCCGCGCTCTTGAAAAAGCGATTCACTAACCCTGCCCCGTAGGGTGGAAGAGGCGGCCGGACGGCCGCCGAACGTGGTCGGATCCTAGCACGCGGATTGTGATCGGCCCTGGTGCCGCACTCCGCTGGCACGCAGTGAACCGCGGGCGGCTTTCGCACGAATAGAGGCCGTGCACGCGATCATCTCGCCCCAGCTCGGGGTCCCTCGCGCCGGGCGCGCGTCCGGTACCATTCCGTCCTGGATGGTCGCCGGCGAGCTCTCGGACGCAAGCCTGATTGCTCGCTGCGCGGCGGGCGACGACGGCGCGCTCGCGACGCTCTACGACCGGTACGGCCGGTCGGCGTACGGGCTGGCCCTCCGGATCGTGCGCGATGCCTCACTTGCCGAGGACGCGGTGCAGGAGGGATTCCTCGCTGCCTGGCGCGGCGCCGCGAGGTTCGACGCGGCGCGCGCGAAGGCCTCCACGTGGTTGCTCTCGCTCGTGCACCACAAGGCGGTCGACCTGGTGCGGCGCGAGGAGGCACGACCCGCGAACCCGACCGCCGAGGTGCCGGAGGTGGTCGCGGCCGACGATACCTCCCGGGTCGTCATGGACGGCTTCGAGCGGCGCCGCATCGATGTCGCGCTCGACCATCTGTCGGCTCCGCAGCGCGAGGTGCTGGTACTGGCCTACTTCGACGGGCTCACGCAGTCCGAGCTGTCCGAACGGCTGGGCGAGCCGCTGGGCACGATCAAGTCACGCACGCACGCGGCCCTCGCCCGCCTCCGCGTGCTCCTGGCCGAGAACGGGGCAGACTGAGAGCGTATGGACGACGCAGGCCCCTACACCCACGAGGAACTCGAGATGCTCGTCACGGTCCACGCGCTGGACGCGCTGGAACCCGACGAGGCCGTCGCCGTGCAGGAGCACCTCGCCGGCTGCGCGGCGTGCCGGGCCGCCTTCGACGAGGCGATCGAGACCGCCGCCGCCCTCGCGATGAGCGTGCCGGGCGCCGAGCCCCCCGCCGACCTGCGCGACCGCATCCTGGCCGCCGCTCGGGCGACGCCGCAGGAGTCGGCCGCCCCCGTTGCGGCTCCGGCCGTGAAGCGGCAGCGGCGCCGGTTCTCCGAGATCTTCACGCCGTCGCGCAACTTCGCGGGCGCGTTCGCGCTGGCCGCCGTCCTCTTCGGCGTGCTGTTCGTGTCCGAGCGCAACCGCGCGAGCGACCTGGCGTCGCAGCGCGACGCCTCGGCGCTGGTCAGCCAGGCGCTGGCTGCGCCCGGTGCCCGTGTCGTCTCGCTCTCGGGAGCGGGAGGATCGGGCGGCGGCGCCGTCGTGCTGGCCGCCGACCGCAAGCCGCTGATCATCGCCGACCTGTTGCCGGCCCCGCCCGGCAAGGTGTGGGAGATCTGGTCGATCCCGGCCGGCGGCACGCCGGTGTCGGTCGGACTGATGCGCGGTGGCGACGAGAACGTCGCCGAGCTGCAGCAGCCGCTCGACCCGTCGGCGACCGTGGCGATCACGCCCGAGCCGGACGATGGCACGCAGCACGCCGGCCCGACCGGCACGGTCGCGCTGTCCGGCGGGCTCAGCTAGCTGCCGACACCAGGGCCGAGACCTCGACGCGGTTGTCGTGGAAGGTCGGGCCGCCGCCGAGATCGGTGTCCCGCTCCGGCGTGCACGCGTTCACGTTCTCACCGTCGGGCGACAGCTTCGGCCACTGCGTCTTGAGTGTGAAGCACACGCCCGGCCGTGTGGCGTCGGTGACGGCGAGCGAGGCCGTCCAGGCGCCGCGATCGTTGTGGCAGCGGACGGTGTCGCCCTCGACCAGGCCGCGCATCGCCGCGTCGGCCGGGTGGAGCCAGATCGTCGGGCTGCCCATCTTGCCGCGGTGCCAGTCGAGCTGGGCGAACGTCGAGTTGAGGAAGAACCGGCCGGCCGGTGCGAGCAGCACCAGCGGGAACCGCTCGGCCAGCTCGTCGTCGACCGCCTCGTGCGGCTGCTCGTACGTCGGCAGCCCGTCGCGCCCGGCATCGACGAGGGCCTGCGAGTACAGCTCGACGCGCCCGCTGGCGGTCGGGAACCCGCCCGCGGCGAACGGCGCCGAGTCGCGCGGCGGCCCGATCCGCAGGAAGCCCTCCCGCCGGATCTCCTCGAGGCTCGTCCCGGCCTGTGCGAGCAGCTCCTCGCCGAAGGCGACGTCGGAGAGCTGCAGCGCCGGGTGGTCGAGGCCCATCCGCGCACCGATCCGCCGGAAGATCTCGGCGTTCGGCAGGCACTCGCCCGGGGCGGGCACGGCCGGCTCGTTCCACGACAGATACAGGTGGCCGTACGAGTCGTGCAGGTCGGCGTGCTCGGGCTGCATCGTGGCCGGCAGGACGATGTCGGCGAGGTCGGCGGTGTCGGTCATCCGCTGCTCGAGCACGACGGTGAACAGGTCGTCCCGGAGCATGCCGGCGCGCACCCGCCGGGCGTCGGGCGAGGTTGCAGCCGGGTTGCAGTTGAAGATCACGAGCGACGAGACCGGCGGGTCGTCCAGCTCGTGCAGCGCCTGACCGAGGCGCGACATGTTGATGACGCGGGCCTGCGGGTAGGTGATGCCGGCCGCCCGTGCACCGGCGTACGCCGACAGCGTCGGGAAGTGGCCACCGGTCATACCGGCGAGGCCGCCGCCGACGTGCCGCCAGTCGCCGGTCACGGCAGGGATCGCCATGATCGCGCGCACCGCCGAGCCGGCACCGCCATGTCGCTGCAGCCCGAGGCCGATCATGATCGTCGAGGGCCGCGTCGACGCGAGCCGCTCGCCGAGCGCCACGACCACGTCCACCGGCAGGCCGCAGATCTCGGCCGCCCGGTCGACCGGCCACTCGTCCAGCCGCGCGGCGAGCTCGGGCCAGCCGACGGTGTGCGCGGCGAGCCACTCCTCGTCGGCGCCGCCCGCGTCGCGGATCACGCGCATCAGCCCGAGCGCGAGCGCGGCATCGGTGCCGGGCCGCGGCGCGAGGTGCTCGTCGCAGCGCTCAGCCGTGGGCGAGCGGAGCGGGTCGATGCAGACCACGTGCGCGCCGGCGGCCCGGGCCTCGGTGACGTACTTCCAGATGTGCATGCCGGTGGACAGCGGGTTTGCGCCCCAGATCACGATCAGCCGTGACGCCGGCAGCGTCTCCGGGTCGATGCAGACCTGGCCGCCGATCGTGGCCTTCGCGCCGGCCCGCCACGCGGCCGTGCAGATCGTCGTCTCGAGCCTCGAGGTGCCGAGCGCGTAGAGGATGCGCTGCGGCATGCCGAACGACTGGATCAGCCCCATCGAGCCGGCGAAGAAGAACGGCAGGATCGACTCGGCCCCGTGCCGGTCGATCGACTGCCGGAGCCCGTCGGCGACGCGGTCGAGGGCCTCGTCCCAGCTGACGCGCGCGAACGAACCCTCTCCCTTCGCGCCGGTGCGCACCATCGGATGGAGCAGCCGGTCGCCGTTCAGGTGGTCGAGGTACCGGTTGACCTTGCCGCACAGGGCGCCGTGCGTGAACGGCTGCGCCTTGTTGCCGCGAATCGAGACCACGCGACCGTTCTCGGCCTCCAGCACCCAGGAACAGGTGTCAGGGCAGTCCAGCGGGCAGGCTCCGACGTGGGTCGTGCGCACGGGTTCAGGGTAGCGCCAGCGCCCCCCTCAAGTGCCCCGAGGCCGAGGGTGGCGGACACGTCGCACTAGAAGTCGGGCGCGTCGACGATGCCGATCTCGCGCAGATTGCGGAACCGCTCGTTCACGTCGAGGCCGTAGCCGACCACGAACCGGTTCTCGATCTCGAAGCCGACGTAGGTCACCGGCACGTCGATCTCGCGACGGTCGGGCTTCGTCAGCAGCGCGCAGATGGCGAGCGAGCGCGGGCGCCGGGCCTGGAGGCTCTTCAGCAGGTAGGACAGCGTCAGACCCGAGTCGACGATGTCTTCGACGACGATCACGTCACGGCCCTCGATCGAGATCTCGAGGTCCTTCACGATCCGCACGATCCCCGACGTCTGGGTGCCCGAGCCGTACGACGAGATCGCCATGAAGTCGACCTCGACGGGCAGGTCGATGGCGCGCACGAGGTCGGCGACGAACATGAACGCGCCCTTGAGGACGCACACCAGCAGCGGCGGGTCGTCGGCGTAGTCGCTGGTGATCTGGGCGCCGAGCTCCGCGATGCGAGCCTGGAGCGTGGCGCTGTCGATCAGGATCTCGGTGACCTGGCCGGCCGGGTCGGTGCCACTCATCGGGCGGGACTCTAGAGGTTCGGTGTGGATCGCACGCACGCTCCGCGCGTCGTGTGGTTCACATCGCCCCTCCTAACCGGTGACGCCGAATTGGAGCCAGCCCCCGGCCGTTCGGGCCTCGGCGCCGCCGGGCAGGGTGCGCCGCGACGCGCCATCGGCGCCGATCAGCGCCTCGACGTCGGCGTGCTGCACCGTCACGCCCGAGGTCGCCGCCGCCCGGCGCACGACCTCGCGCTGCAGCGCGAGGTGCTCGCGGCGGAACGCCAGGTCGGCCGCACCGTCGGCGGCGACGAACGGCGCAGCCAGGGCGGCGAGCAGGTCGCGTTCCGCCGCTGCCACGTCCGCGGTGCGGGCGATGTTCGCGTCGGCGCGCGGGTTCAGCCGAAGCAGCACGGGCAGCGCCTCGTTGCGGATCCGGTTGCGCGCGAAGGCCGGATCGCCGTTTGACGCGTCCTCTCGCCACACGAGGTTGCGACGCCGGAGCTCGTCGCGTACCTCGTCCCGCGTGACGTCGAGCAGCGGCCGGTAGAAGGGCGGTGCGGCGGGCGGCAGCGCGGGGAGCGCGTTCACGCCGCCCGATGTCGCGAGCCGGTACAGCACGGTCTCGGCGCGGTCGGTGGCCGTGTGGCCGGTGGCGATCGGGTCGCCTCCCGCGGCCGCCAGTGCGGCGGCGCGGCGCACGTCGCGCAGGCGTCCCTCGAGGTTCGCACCCTCTGCGACGCGACCGTCGACGACGGTCACCGGTACCGGCAGGTGACGGCAGAACTCGGCGTCGGCGTCGGAGTCGGCCCCGCGCCGGCCGTGCGCCACGTGCAGTCCCTGCACGTCGCAGCCGAGGTCGACCAGCACGGTGACGAGCAGCGTCGAGTCGGCACCGCCCGACACCATCGCGAGCACCGGGCCCGGCTCCAGCCCGACCCGTCGCAGCAGCGCCGCGACGCGCTCGGTCACGGGCGGCCGGCGGGCCGTCATCGCACGAGGCGGGTGACGTAGGTCGTGGCGAGCTCGATGTAGCGGGCGTGCAGCGCATCGGCGCGGCGATCGTCACCCGCGTCGCGTGCCTCCTCCATCGCGACGACCAGCGTCGCGAGCCGGTCCTCGAGCCGTTCCGCGAGCGCCTCCTCGCCGGTGGTCGCCACCGGCCGTCTGCCGGCCCGCCGCTCGAGCGGCATCCGCAGCACGCCGTAGAGCCGTGCATCCCGCTCGGATGCAGGCGCCGCAGCGGCCAGCACGTCCAGCGCGCGACCCGCGATCACGTCGTCGGCGGCGCCATCGCCGTCGGCCGCTTCGGCCAGCCGGCGGATCGTCGTGCGCAGGATGTCCTCGCCCGCCATGCCCGTAGCTTGCCAGGCACCTGTCGCGCCCGGTACCGTGCGTGCGTGAACCTCACAGCCGGCAACGTCATCGAGGGCATCTTCGGTGTCGTCAAGCCCATCATCGGGGTCGTCCACCTCCTCGCCCTGCCAGGGTCGTCCTCCTTCGACCGCGAAGCCGGTATGGCACCGATCGTCGCCGCGGCCCGCCAGGACACCGAGGCCCTGCTCGCGGCCGGCGTGGACGGCATCATCTACTCGAACGAGGGCGACCTGCCGTACCGGGTCGACGTCGGCGTCGAGCAGGCGACCGCGATGGCGGCGGTGGTCGGCGAGCTGAAGCCGCTGCTCGAGATGCCGTTCGGGATCGACCTGTACTGGGACCCGCTCGCGACGCTCGCCGTCGGCAAGGCGGTCGGCGCGGCGTTCGTCCGCGAGGTCTTCATCGGCGTGTACGAGAGCGACATGGGCCAACTTCGGCCCGACCCGGGCGCGGCCTTCGCCTACCGGCACTCGATCGGCGCGGACGACATCGCGATCTTCACCAACCTGACGCCCGAGTTCGCCTCGCCGCTCGGCACGCGGACCGTTGCCGACCGCGCCCAGGGCGCCCACTTCTTCGGCTGCAGCGCGGCGCTCATCTCGGGGCCCCGGGCAGGCGAGCCGTTCCGGTTCGCCGACCTGGAGGAGACGAAGGCGGCGGTGCCGGAGATGCCGGTGATCGCCAACACCGGTGTCCGGCACGACACCATCGAACGCATTCTCGAGGTGGCCGACGGCGCCATCGTCGGCACCGCCATGAAGGTCGGCGGCCGCACCGAGAACCGCATCGATCCCGAGCGCGCGCAGCGGATGGTCAAGCACGTCCGGCATGCGCGCGAGCACTACCTGGCGCTCGCCGCGGCCGAGCCGCCGGCGCCCGTCGCGTGAGCGTCGTCGTCGCGGTCGACGGCCGCGTCGCGACCTGCACGCTCGACCGTCCGGAGCGCCTGAATGCGATCGACCTCGAGACGTACGACGGCATCGTCGCGTTCACGGCCCGGCTGCAGGCCGACGACGCCCTGTGGGTCGGCATCATCACCGGCGCGGGCGATCGCGCCTTCTCGGCCGGTGCCGACCTGAAGAAGCTGCTCGCGCAGATGCAGGAGCGCGGGCCTGGCGCCGCGCCGCCGTTCGTGACGGCGTTCGCCGGCGTCGGCCTGGCGAAGCCCCTGATCGCCGCCGTCAACGGCCTCGCCTACGGCGGCGGGTGCGAGCTCGCGCTGTCGTGCGACCTGCGCGTGCTCGCGACCGGTGCGCGGCTGGCGCTGCCCGAGCCGAAGCGCGGCCTGATCCCCGGCTGGGGCGGGACGCAGCTGCTGCCGCGGCTCGTCCCGCCCGCGATCGCGCTCGAGCTGCTGCTGACCGGTCGCGATGTGGGAGCCGAGGAGGCGCTCGCCCTCGGGCTGGCCAACCGCGTTGCGGCCGACGCCGTCGCGGGCGCCCACGAGCTGGCCGCCGAGATCTGCGCCAACGCACCGACCGCCGTTCGTCACATCCGCTCGGCAGCGGTGCGCGGCCGCGAGCTGGCGCTGGCCGAAGGCCTCGCCGTCGAGGCCGCGATGATGGCCGCGCAGCGGGCCACGGCCGATTCGGTCGAGGGCGTCGCCGCGTTCATCGAGAAGCGCGCGCCGGACTGGCCGGGACGCTAGCGCGATGCGGCTCGAGCTCCGCCGGGGCGACCTGACGGCGCAGCCGGACATCGACGCGATCGTGAACGCCGCGAACGAGCGGCTCGCCGCCGGCGCCGGCGTGTGCGGCGCGATCCGGCGGGCGGGCGGCGCGGCGGTCTTCGACGAGGCCACGAGGCTCGGTGGCTGTGCAACCGGTGACGCCAAGGCGACCGGGGCAGGCGACCTGCCGAACCGGTTCGTGATCCACGCCGTCGGCCCCGTCTACTCCGGCACGGCGCGGGACGCGGAGCTGCTCGCGTCGTGCCACCGGCGGGCCGTCGAGGTGGCGGCCGGCCTCGGCTGCCACTCGATCGCGTTCCCCGCCATCTCGACCGGCAGCTACGGCTACCCGGTGGCGGAGGCGGCGCCGGTGGCGGTGGCCGCGGCACGGGCCGCGGCGGAGACATGCCGGGTCGAGCTCGTCCGGTTCGTGCTCTTCAGCGAGGCCGACCTCGAGGCCTTCGCCGCGGCTATCTGACGGTGAAGCGCCAGCCGATCGCGTTCAGCGGAGCGTAGGACGTGACGGCGTTGCCCGGCTTGATATGGGCGAACACGTACCACACGTACGTGCCCCGGCCGATCGCCTTCGGCGATGTCAGCTTCGCCGTCTTCGGATAGCTGTTCACGACCACGTCGCGCGGCAGGCAGCAGCGGTTCGCGCGGTAGACCTGCACGTTGTAGTGGTCCGCGGCAGCCGGCTTCCACGTGAACCGCGGCCGGCGCGAGGCCGTGGTCGACCGGTCGAGCGGCGTGCGCAGCGGCGGATCGAAGCGCGGCAGCGACGCCCGGACAGCGGCGGCCGTGTTGCCGTCCTCGTCGGCCGCGAAGACGGCGTAGTGCACCGGGACGACCGAGAACGGGTAGTCGAGCAGCGTCGGGCGGTCGCCGGAGAGGACGACCCTGCCGTCTTTCGGCGATGTCGGCGCCGAGCCGATCTTGCGCACGACGATCGTGGTGGCGTAGTCGCGGTCGGACGGGTTGCGCCACGTAAGCACCACGCGTCCGCCCAGCCGGCGGACGACCAGTCGGGCGACCGGCCTCGGCTGCCACTCGATCGCGTTCCCCGCCAT
>JBBQFB010000162.1:0-9087 GCA_038321545.1 Gaiellales bacterium | reverse complement strand
TGCTGCTCGACCCGCGCACCGCCGACCCGTTCGCACGCCGGCCGATCCGCGTGTCGATGGGCCACACGCTGACGGTGCCGTGGGCGCGGGCGCGGGCCTGGCCGGACGCGCTCGCCGACGCACGCGCCGCGGGCTTCACGGTCGCCGCCCTGACGCCGGGCGACGACGCCATACCGATCGACCGTCTGCCGGCGACCGGACCGATCGCGCTGCTGCTGGGCGCCGAGGGGCCCGGCCTGACGGCGGCCGCGCTGGCGGCGACCGACCTGCGGGTGCGCATCCCGATGGCGCCAGGCGTCGACTCGCTGAACGTCGCGGCCGCGAGCGCCATTGCGTTCCACCGCGTCGCTGCGACAATCGCACCATGAGCGAAGGCCACATCGCGGTTCCCGGCGGGCGGGTCTGGTACGAGCGCCTCGGCGGCGGATCGGGCACGCCGGTCCTGACCCTGCACGGCGGCCCCGGCGCCGCCCACTACTACATCCGTCCGTTCGCCGAGAAACTCGCCGAGACCCGGCCGGTGATCCTCTACGACCAGCTCGGCTGCGGGCTGTCGGACAAGCCGGACGACACCTCGCTGTGGACGTTCGACCGGTTCGTGGCCGAGGTCGACGCGGTCCGTGACGCGCTCGGTCTCGAGCGGTGCCACCTGTTCGGGCAGTCATGGGGCGGCTGGCTCGCGATCGAGTACCTGTGCCGCGGCGCGACCGGCGTCGAACGCGTGATCCTGGCCTCGACGTCGGCCAGCATCCCGCAGTTCACGGCCGAGGCGCGCAGGCTGATCGAGGTGCTGCCCGAGCCGGCCCGCACGACGCTGATCGAGCTCGGCGACCGCGGGGAGTACGACAGCCCCGAATACCAGGCGGCCGTGATGGTCTTCTACCAGCGCCACCTGTGCCGGCTCGATCCGTGGCCGGAGGCGATGCAGCGGACCGCCGACGAGCTGGATGGCAACGCGGTCTACCTGACGATGAACGGACCGACCGAGTTCGACGTCGTCGGCGCCGAGCTGCGCGACTGGGACCGGACGGCCGATCTGCACCGGATCGACAACCCGACGCTGGTCACCTGCGGCCGCTATGACGAGATCACTCCGGCCTGCTCGGAGACGCTTGCAGCCGGCATCCGCGGTGCCCGGATGGTCGTGTTCGAGCACAGCGCGCACGTCGCCCATCTGGAAGAGCTTGAGCGCTACACGGCCGAGGCGGCGGCCTTTCTGGACGCCGACTGACCATGCTGGACGTCGTCACGGTCGAGGACGCCCTGCGCGTCCTGCAGGAGACGGGCGCCGAGTTCGTCACCGTCGGCATCGTCGACACCCAGGGCACGCTGCGCGGCAAGTACATCTCGCGCCGGAAGGTCGAGAGCGCGCTCCGCGACGGGATGGGCATGCCGGCCGTCACGCTGGGGCTCGACTTCCACGACGTGATGGCGACGAACGCGACGGTCGGCGGCGCCGACACGGGCTACGTCGACGCGCTCGTGCGCGTGATCCCCGAGTCGTGCCGCGTGATCGCCTGACCGGTGGCGGCCTTCTGGGGTACGAGAGTTCCGCGCGCTCGTCACCGACCGGGAGCTGGAGCGCTTCTTCGAGCTCGCGTAGCGCGAGGCGCTCTACGCTGCGTCGGGACGGGTGGCGGCGTCGTGCCGGTCGACGATCGCCCGCAGATCGTCGAGACGATCCGCGTCCGTGTAGACGCGGCGGAGCTGCGGCCCGGCGATCTGCTGCGGGGCGGTCGACGCCGCGGTGCTCACCGGGCAGGTGACGGAAATCCTGACTCGCACAAGTGCACCTCGCTGTCGGTCGCCGTGATCGGCCCTGACGTCCAGCGGGACTGCCTACCTCGAGCTTCGGCAGGCTGGTGGCGTCCGCCCTCCCCCGAACGGACCAACCGCACCGCGCGAGGGTATCGCGCGCGACCGTCCAGAACGACGAAAGCCCTGCATTTGCAGGGCTTTCATCAGAAGCTCCTCGGGTAAGATTCGAACTTACAACCCTCCGATTAACAGTCGGATGCTCTGCCGTTGAGCTACCGAGGATCGGCTGACCGGAGTATACCCGGCCCGTTCGGATCAATCGCTGAAACGCCCCGCGGCACGCATGGACTTCAGCTTGAAGAGGGTGCGGGTCTCGATCTGGCGGATCCGCTCGCGCGTGACGCCGAAGTAGCGGCCGACCTCCTCGAGCGTCATCGGCTCGCCGCCGCCGATGCCGTACCGCAGCTCGATCACCTTGCGCTCGCGATGCGACAGCGACGACAGCACGCCGGCCAGCTCCTCGCCGCGCAGCTTCGAGTCGACGGCGACGTGCGGGCGCGCCAGCTCGTCATCCTCGATGAAGTCACCGAGGCTCGAGTCGTCCTCGTCGCCGACGGGCGTCTCGAGCGACACCGGTTCCTGTGCGATCTTCAGGATCTGCTCCACGCGCTCCGGCGTGATCTCCATCTTGAGCGCGATCTCCTCGTTCGTCGGATCGCGCTCCAGCTCCTGGGTCAGCTGGCGGCGGACGCGGACGAGCTTGTTGATCGTCTCAACCATGTGCACGGGCACGCGGATCGTGCGTGCCTGGTCGGCGATGCCGCGGGTGATCGCCTGGCGGATCCACCACGTGGCGTACGTCGAGAACTTGTAGCCGCGGCGCCAGTCGAACTTCTCGACGGCGCGCATCAGGCCGAGGTTGCCCTCCTGGATCAGGTCCAGGAACAGCATCCCGCGGCCGACGTAGCGCTTCGCGACGGAGACGACGAGGCGCAGGTTCGCCTCGATCAGCGCCTGCTTGGCGGCCGGATCGCCACGCTCGACGCGCTTCGCGAGGGAGATCTCCTCCTCGCCGGTCAGCAGCGGCACCTTGCCGATCTCGCGCAGGTACGCGCGCACCGGGTCGTGGTCGCGATGGCGGACGCCGACGTCAATCGTCGGGCCGGCCGCCGGCCCCTCGGGGGCCGGCTCCTCGAAGACGTCTTCCTCTTCCTCGTCGACGGCGTCGAACCCGATCACCTCGAGGCCGGACTTCTCCAGCACCTCTTCGACGTCGACAGGATCGACGCCGGGCGATGTCTCGATGTAATCGAAGCGGTCGGGCTCCACGGAACTCCTAGGTGGCAGCGCTACGGACTTGGTCGCGCAGGGCTGCCTTCTCGCGTTGCAACTCGTTCAGCGTGATTTGCTGCGCACGGGTGTATTCGGTGCTTTCGGCCTGCGCCTTTAGCACGGCGATAGCGTCATCGATCTCCGTGATACGTCGGCTGCGGCGGAAATTCTCGACATCGCCGCGCGCCGCGCCCCGGCCGTCGTCGCCCTCGTCGTAGTTCGAGGCGAACGTGAGCACCGTTGCGATGTCGCCCTCCAGACCCTCGGGCACGGCGTCGGCCGTACCGGCGATCCGCGCGCGCACCCAGGTGGCAAGCGGGGACACGTCGCTCTCGTCCGGCTCGACCCGCGCGACCAGCGAGGCCGCCAGCAGGCGGTGGTGCGCCGTCCGGCGCTGGTCGGCCGGGGCGCGGATGACGGACGCATCGGGCATCCGCGGCCCGCGCGCGCGACCGGGAACCAGGTTGGCGGCCGAGTCGGCGCCGAGGCGCAGCGCGCTCGACACCAGGCGCACCTGCTCGTCACGCTCGGGACCGGGAGCGGCGGCCGCGAGGATGCGCCGGCAGGCCGCGTAGGCGGCGTCGGGGCCCTCGTCGCCGTTCGCGAGATCGAGCGCGCGGCCGATGCGGAACGCCAGCACCGGTTGTGCCGCCGCCAGCGCCGCCTCGAACGCCTCGGGGCCGCGGGCCAGGATGTCGGCCGGGTCCTCGCCCGCGGGCAGCGCCACGATCCGCACCCGCAGGCCGCTGCGCTCGGCGATCTCCATGCCGCGCAGGGCCGCCTCCTGACCGGCCGCGTCGGCGTCGAAGCACAGCAGCACGGCGTCGGCCAGGCGACGCAGCTCGCGGACGCCCTCCTCCGTCAGCGAGGTGCCCATGGCCGCGACGGACTCCTCGAAGCCGGCCGCGTGGAGCGCGATCACGTCGGTGTAGCCCTCGACCACGATCGCGCGATGACGCTTCGCGATCGCCGCGCGCGCATGGTGCAGGCCGTACAGGATCCGGCTCTTCTTGAAGATCTCCGACTCGGGGCTATTCAGGTACTTCGGCCCCTCCCCGCCCGGCATCACGCGGGCGCCGAACCCGCGCACGCGGCCGCGGGCATCGCACAGCGGGAACGTGATGCGGCCGCGGAACCGGTCGATCGGCCCCTGCCGGCCCTGCGACGAGATGCCGGCCTCGTACAGGAGCTCCGTCGGATAGCCCTTGGAGAGCGCCGAGCGTGCGACGCGGTCCCAGTCGGACGGCGCGAACCCGAGGCGGAACCGCGCGATCGACGCGGCCGAGACACCCCGATCGGCGAGGTAGGCGCGCGCCGCCTCGCTCTCCTTGGCGCTCTCGAGATAGCGCTCGTAGAACGTCGCCACGTCGTCCAGCAGGCCGTCGGCGCGCTTCGCCCGGGTGAGCCGGTCGCGGTCGCCCGGCGACAGGTCCTCGCGCTCCACCTCGACGCCGTAGCGGTCGGCCAGCCACTCGACGGCTTCCGGGAACGACAGGTTCTCGAGCTTGCGCACGAAGTCGAACAGGCCGCCCTGCTCGCCGCACCCGAAGCACTTGTAGAGCTTGTCGCCCGGGTGGACGTGGAACGACGGCGTGCGCTCGTCGTGGAACGGGCAGCGCAGCATCATCTGGCCGCGCGACGGCCGGCCGGGGCCGGTGCGCGCCTCGACGAGCTCGACCAGGTCGGCCCGCTCGCGCACGGCGTCGATGGTCGCCTGGCTGATCCGTCCGCCGACCGCGTTCATGGCTGGAACGCCCATCCCTCCGGCTCGAACAGGTCGCGGTACGTGCGCAGCGCGTAGCGGTCGGTCATGCCGGCGACGTGGTCGACCACCCGGGTGACCGTGGCGGGCGCCGCATCGGGCTCCGCGCCCAGGAAGTAGGCGAACAGCGACGCGACGACGTGCCGTACGCGACGACGTTCATCGTCGCCCTCAGGGCGCAGGTAGACCTCTTCGAACATGAAGGCGCGCAGCGTCAGCAGACTCTCGCTCATACGGGGGGTTAGGAGAATATCGCGGATCTGGGACGAGTTTTCAACAAGATCGTGGACGAATTGATCGATTCTGCGTGCTGCGGTGGCTCCCAGCAGCGCCACCTCCGCCGCCGGCAGACGCTCCGCCGCCAGCACGCCGGCCCGGATCGCGTCGTCGATGTCGTGGTTGATGTACGCGACGCGATCGACCAGCTTCACGATCCTGCCCTCCAGCGTGGCCGGAGCGGCCGGGCCGGTGTGGTTGAGGATGCCGTCGCGGACCTCGTGCGTGAGGTTCAAACCGCGGCCGTCGCGCTCGAGGTGTTCGACGATGCGCAGCGAGTGCTCGTTATGGCGGAACCGCCGGCCCGTGGCGGCCTCGAGCGCGTCGGACAGCGCCTCCTCGCCGGCGTGTCCGAACGGTGGGTGGCCGAGGTCGTGGCCGAGCGCGATCGCCTCGGTCAGATCCTCGTTCAGCTGCAGGGCGCGGGCCACCGAGCGGGCGATCCCGACGACCTCCAGGGTGTGCGTGAGGCGGGTGCGGTAGTGATCGCCCTCGGGCGCGATGAACACCTGCGTCTTGTGCATCAGCCGGCGAAATGCCTTCGCGTGGATGATGCGGTCGCGGTCGCGCTGGAAGGGCGTGCGCAGGGAGCACTCCTCCTCGTCGAGCACGCGGCCGAGCGTCTCGTACGAGCGCACCGCCTCCGGCGCGAGACGCCGCTCCTCCTCGTCGCGCAGGCGCCGCTCGAAGCGCGTGGCGACCGGACCGCCGGCGTCCGGCATCAGGCCCTCGTGGGCGCCGTCAGGCGCAGACGCACGCCGTAGGTGAGGCTCTCGACGAGCGCCTCCCACGAGGCCTCGATGATGTTCGAGGACACGCCGACCGTGGCCCACTCGTGGTGTCCGTCGGTGGTGTCGAGGATGACGCGCGTGACCGCCCCGGTGCCGCTGTGCGGGTTGAGGATGCGGACCTTGTAGTTGGACAGCTCGATCCGCCCCAGCTCGGGGTAATGCCGCGTCAGCGCCGCGCGCAGCGCGGCGTCGAGGGCGTTCACCGGGCCGTTGCCCTCGGCCGTCTGGACGACGCGCTCGCCGCGCACGCGCAGCTTGATGGTGGCCTCCGTCTCGACGCGTCCGTCGGCGCGCTTCTCGGTGATCACGCGCAGCGCCTCGAGCGCGAACAACGGATCGATCTCCCCCGCCTCCGTCCGCAGGAGCAGCTCGAACGACGCATCTGCGGCCTCGAAGGCGTAGCCGCGGTGCTCGAGCGCCTTCAGCCGCTCGAGGGCGCGGTCGACGGCCGCGGCGTCCAGCTCGACGCCGAACTCGGCCGCCTTCTCGCGCACCGTCCCCCTGCCGGACAGCTCTGAGACGAGCACGGTGCGCGAGTTGCCCACGACGCCCGGGTCGACGTGCTCGAAGGTGCGCACGTCGGCCTGCATGCCGGCGACGTGCATGCCTCCCTTGTGCGCGAACGCGCTGCGACCGACGTAGGCCGCGTGCGCGTCGGGCTGCAGGTTGCAGATCTCGGCGGCCTCGTGCGAGATCTGGCTCAGGCGCGCGAGGCGCTCGGGCCCGATGCACGCGTAGCCGAGCTTGAGCTCGAGACTCGGGATGATCGCGATCAGGTTCGCGTTCCCGCACCGCTCGCCGTAGCCGTTGATGGTGCCCTGCACGAGCCGCGCGCCGGCCTCGACGGCGGCCACCGAGCCCGCGACCGCGCACTCGGCGTCGTTGTGCGTGTGGATGCCGAGCGCCACCGCCGACCCCAGGATGGCGTGCACGTCGGCAACGGCAGCAGCGACGTGCGTGGGCAGCGTCGCGCCGTTGGTGACGCAGATGGTCACGTTCGCCGCGCCGGCCTCGGCGGCGGTCTGGAGGCAGCGCAGCGCGTAGTCGCGGTCCGACGCGTACCCGTCGAAGAAGTGCTCGGCGTCGTAGACGACC
Organism: Gaiellales bacterium; assembly: GCA_038321545.1. Taxonomy (GTDB): domain Bacteria; phylum Actinomycetota; class Thermoleophilia; order Gaiellales; family F1-60-MAGs149; genus VFJZ01. Next base: position 2,073 of record JBBQFB010000162.1, on the reverse strand, counting down.
TCCTTGCCCTGCTCGACGCAGAACCGCACGGAGTCGCCGATCATCGCAAGGTTCTCGTCGCGTGAGACACGTACCACCTTGTCGAGGTGCAGGTCCCAGGTCTTACCGACCAGCGTGATCACGGGAGCGAAGCACTCCACCAGCACGCGCAGCGCCTCGTCGTCGGAGGCGCGGATGTCCTTGCGGCGCGTCATGCCGAAGGCTGCGACGCGGGCGGTCAGGAACGTCTCCTTCTCGAGCTGCTCGAACAGCTCTCCGTCCTTCGGGTTGGAGGCCGGGAAGCCGGCCTCGATGTAGCCGCAACCGAGCAGGTCGAGCAGGTGCGCGACCTGCAGCTTCTCGCTGACGGAGAGCGAGATTCCCTCCCGCTGCATGCCGTCGCGCAGCGTCGTGTCGTAGATGTGAACCCGCTCCGCCATCCTCCATTGAAGGGTACTCGGCGGCGGGGGGAAAACCGGTCAGATGATGACCGGCACCGTGCCGCCGTCGACGCCCCACGCAGCGCCCGTCACGTAGGACGCGGCGGCCGAGCAGAGGAACACCGCGACCCGTGCGATCTCGTCCGGCTCGGCCATCCGGTTCAGCGGTCTGCCGGCCGCCACGCCGGCCAGCACGGCCTCGCGATCCTGGCCGGTGCGGGCCACCACCTGATCGGCGAGCCCCCCCGCCGCGAGCCACGCCGGCGTCAGCGCCGGGCCGGGGCAGATCGCGTTGCAGAGCACGCCGTTCCTCGCCTCGAGGTCGGCCACGAGCCGCGACAGCGACAGCACCGCGGCCTTCGTGACCGTGTAGTCGGGCATGCCCGTCGACGGTCGCTTGCCGGCGGTCGACGACACGTTCACGATCCGGGCCTGGTCGGACGCCCGGAGGTGCGGCAGCGCGGCCCGGATGGCACGCACGTAGCTCATCACGTTCAGGTCGAACGCTGCCTGCCAGTCCTCGTCGTCCAGGTCGTCGAACGACACCTGGCGCGCGACGCCGACGTTGTTCACGAGCACGTCGAGACCGCCCAGCGCCGCGACCGCCTCGGCGACGGCGCGTTCGGGCGCTCCCCGCTCTGCCAGGTCGGCCGAGATGGAGAGCTCGCAGCCGGCGGCCGCCCCGCCGCCGCGGCTGACGATGACGACGCGTGCGCCCTCTGCGACAAGTCCGGCGGCGATCGCGGCGCCGATGCCCTTCGTCCCGCCCGTCACGAGCGCGCGGCGGCCAGCCAGTCCCATGTCCACGGCGGCAGCGTATAGGGTGTTGCGCGACATGGCGCGCCTGCACCTCCTGCGACACGGCGAGACCGACTGGAACGCCGAGCAACGCTGGCAGGGCCACAGCGACCGGCCGCTGAACGACCTCGGGCGCCAGCAGGCAGCCGAGATCGCGCCGTCCGTCGCGGCGCTGCGACCGGTAGCCATCCACGCGTCCGACCTGAGCCGCGCGATCGACACGGCGGCGCCCACTGCCACCCGGTGCGGGCTCGAGATCGTCATCGACCCGACGCTGCGCGAGATCGACACGGGGTCGTGGACGGGCCGAAAGCGCAGCGAGATCCTGACCGCCCAGCCGGGCGCCGTCGGCCGCCACGAGGGGGGCGAGACCTCCTGGGAGGGCGGCGAGACCTTCGCCGAGCTCCAGGACCGGGTCGTCGAAGCCCTCGAGCGCGTCGCCGGCGCGTATGCCAGCCACGACGTCGTCGCCGTGTTCGCGCACGGCGGCGTGATCCGCGCCGCCGTCGCGCACGCCGCCGGCGGCGACTGGCGCGACGCGCGTCGCGGCGTAGCACCGCTCGTGCACGGCAGCCTGACCGTCATCCACGTGCCCGGCTGGCGGCTCGAGTGTTTCAACGTGCCGCTGGCGTTCGCCGGCTCGGCGCACGACGCCGTGTAGGCCCCAGGACGACGTCGAGGCCGGCACCCGAAGGTGCCGGCCTCGACGAACGTAGAATCCGGCGGCGACCTACTCTCCCAGGTCCTTGCGGACCAAGTACCATCGGCGCTGAGGGGCTTAACTGCTCTGTTCGGAAAGGGAAGAGGTGTATCCCCCTCGCCATAGCCACCGGAAAGCTCTGAGATGTCAGATCAG
>JBBQFB010000161.1:0-9200 GCA_038321545.1 Gaiellales bacterium | reverse complement strand
CGAACGTCGTGCTGGCGCTCGCATGCCTCGCGGTGGCCGGCGGCGCCGACACGATCTCGGCCATCTTCCGCTCGGTGATCGTGCAGCGCGAGACGCCCGACGCGATGCGTGGACGCGTGGCCGGGATCGAGCTCGCGCAGGTCGCGGCGGCGCCCATGATCGGCGACTTCGAGGCGGGTCTGCTGGCCTCGCTGACGTCGGTCAAGACCTCGATCGTCTCGGGTGGCGTGCCTGTATCGGCGGGATCGTGGTGCTGACGGCGTTCCTGCCGGCGCTGGACCGGTATCGGCGCCCGCCCGGCTGACCGCTACGGCGGTGAGCGCCGGAGCAGACGCACGCGGCGCTCCTCCACCAGGACCTGCCAGTCGATCTGCGCCGCCAGCACGAGCGGCGCCAGCGCCACCAGGATGCCCGCCACCAGCGGCAGCGGCGACGCGTTCTCCCGCAGCACGCGCTCCAGCGACTCGGCGGCCAGCCCCGCGCTCCAGACCGTCCAGCCGAACACCGCCGCCCGTCCGACGGCGTAGCAGGCGACGATCGGCGCCAGCCGCAGGCGCAGTGCACCGGCCGTCGCGAAGATGGCCAGCGCCGGGTTGACCGGCGCCATCGCGAGCAGCGCCAGGAACCGTGTGGCGTTGCGCTTGCGCTCGGCGTAGGCGCGCAGGAACGCCATGTTCTGCGCCAGCCGCCCGTGGATCAGTCGCCCGGCCCCGTGCCGGATGGCGAGCGCGAACAGCACGCGGCCCGTACAGGCGCCCAGCACGCCCACCACGACGGCCTGGACACCGCCGACATCGTCGCGGAACGCGAACACCGTCACGACGGCCGTCGTCGCGACCAGCGACGGGATCGTGTTCAGCGTCGCGCTGATTCCGAAGAGCGCGAGCAGCGGCAGCACCGGGGGAACGGTACCGCGGGAAGGTTTGCCGCGCGGCGTGCGTTACCATTGCCGTTAGCACTTTCGAAATGAAAGCTGATTCATGTCTGATACCAGATCTCTCCCACTGATCCCCCTCGAGGACGCCATCGTCCTCCCCGGCATGGCGTTCGTCTACGAGCTCGTCTCCTCCGATGCCAACGTGGCGGTGGATGAGGCCGGGCCTGACGGCCACGTCGTGCTCGTCCCCAAGGTCGACGGCCGCTTCGCGCGCATCGGCGTCGTCGCCATCGTGGAGGGCGAGCCGGTGATGCTGCCGGGCGGCCACCGCGGCGTGACGCTGCGGGTGCTGCACCGTGCCGAGCTCGGCCGCGCCGACGCATCGGACGGGGCGCTTCGCATCGACGTCACCGAGCGGCCCGACTCGACCGAGATCACGGAGGCGATCGGTGAGCACATGCGCGCCTACCGCGCCGTGATCGAATCGATCCTGGAGGCGCGCGATCGTCATCGCGTGATCTCCTTCCTGCGCTCCGTCGAGGAGCCGGGCGCGCTGGCCGACACCGCCGGCTTCTCGCCCGACCTGTCCTTCCGCCAGAAGCTCGAGCTGCTCGAGACGCTCGACGTCACCGAGCGCCTCGAGAAGGCGACCGCCTGGGCGCGCGACGTGCTCGGCGAGATCGAGCTGAAGCGCCGGATCCGCGACGACGTCACCGAGGGCATGGAGAAGAGCCAGCGCGAGTTCGTGCTGCGCCGCCAGCTCGATGCCATCCGCAAGGAGCTCGGCGAGGACGGCGACGGCTCCGACGAGATCGCCCGCTACCGCGAGCGCATCGCCGAGACGCCGCTGCCCGAGGAGGCCCGCAAGGAGGCGGAGCGCGAGCTGACCCGCCTCGAGACCGGCGCCGCCGGGCCGGAGGGCTCGACCATCCGCACCTACCTCGACTGGCTACTGGCCGTCCCGTGGGGCGAGACCAGCGACGAGCGAAACGACGTCAACGCGGCGCGCGAGATCCTCGAGGCCGACCACGCCGGCATGCAGGACGTGAAGGCGCGCATCCTCGAGTACCTGGCCGTCCGCAAGTTTCGCCGCGAACGGGAGATCAAGGACGAGCAGCAGGGCGTCATCCTGGCGCTCGTCGGCCCTCCCGGCGTCGGCAAGACGTCGCTCGGCGAGTCGATCGCACGTGCCCTCGACCGCAAGTTCGTGCGCATGTCGCTCGGCGGCGTGCGCGACGAGGCCGAGATCCGCGGCCACCGGCGCACCTACGTCGGCGCGCTGCCGGGCCGGCTCGTCCGCGCCCTCCGCGACGCCGGCACCATGAACCCGGTGATCCTGCTGGACGAGATCGACAAGCTCGGCTCCGACTGGCGGGGCGACCCGTCGAGCGCGCTGCTCGAGGTGCTCGATCCGGCCCAGAACTCGACCTTCCGCGACCACTACCTCGACGTCCAGATGGACCTCTCGCAGGTGCTGTTCATCGCGACGGCCAACATGGCCGACCAGATCCCCCACGCGCTGTACGACCGCCTCGAGGTGATCACCCTCGACGGGTACACCGAGGAGGAGAAGGTCGCGATCGCCGAGGGCTTCCTGATCCCGCGCCAGCAGACCCGCAACGGCCTGCTGCCCGACGAGGTCACGATCGAGACGGACGCCGTCCGCAGCGTGATCGGCGACTACACCCGCGAGGCGGGCGTCCGCTCGCTGGAGCGCAACGTCGGCACCCTGCTGCGCAAGGCCGCCACGAAGCTCGCCAGCGGCGAGTCGACGGCTCCGATCACGATCGGTCCCGGCGACGTGCGTGAGATGCTCGGCCGCGAGAAGTTCTTCAACGAGGCAGCCGAGCGGACCGCCGTTCCGGGTGTCGCAACCGGCCTCGCCGTCACCGGCGCAGGCGGCGACATGCTCTTCATCGAGGCCTCGGCTTCGCCCGGCAAGGGCAACCTGACGCTCACCGGCCAGCTGGGCGACGTGATGAAGGAGTCGGCATCGATCGCCCTCTCCCACGTCCGCAGCCACGCCGCCGAGTTCGACATCGATCCCGACGTGTTCGCCACCCGCGACTTCCACGTCCACGTCCCGGCGGGTGCCGTCCCGAAGGACGGGCCGAGTGCCGGCATCACCATGACCGTCGCGCTCGTCTCGCTCCTGACCGGGCGGGCCGTGCGCCACGATGTGGGCATGACGGGCGAGGTGACGCTGCGCGGCCGGGTGCTGCCGATCGGCGGACTCAAGCAGAAGGTGCTCGCGGCCCATCGGGCCGGGCTCACCGACGTCATCCTCCCGGCACGCAACGCGGGCGACGTCGACGACGTGCCGGAGACGGTGCGCGAGGTCATGCGCTTCCACCCGGTGCACACCGTCGAGGAGGCCCTGGCCGTCGCGCTGGAAACGGCTCCCGTCCCGGCGCTGTGAGCCCGGAGCAGGATCCCTGCGGTATCGGGCCGGTCTGCGGCCGCTATCACGCGGCCGCAGACCTGCTCTGCAAGCGCTGGTCGGTCAGCGTCGTCGCCGTGCTCGTCGAGTACGAGCCGGTGCGCTTCAACCAGCTGCGCGAGGCCGTCCCCGGCATCACGCCGAAACTGCTCTCCGAGCGGCTCCGCGAGCTGGAGGCGGCAGGCGTCGTCGAACGACGCGTCACCGCGTCGGTGCCGGTGCTCGTCGAGTACCGGATGACGGCCAAGGGGCTCGCCTTGCGCGACCTCGTCCGCGCGTTGCAGAGCTGGGCGGATGCCTACGCGTGAGATAGTCTTCCGGTACGTCCGGAGGAGCGGGTGAGCGAAGAGAAGATCGAGGTCGAGGGCGAGGTCCAGGAGGCCTTGCCGAACACGATGTTCCGGGTGAGGCTCGACAACGGGCATGACGTGCTCGGGCACATCTCGGGCCGGATGCGCAGGCACTACATCAAGATCCTGCCCGGCGACCGCGTCAAGGTCGAGCTGTCACCGTACGACCTGACCCGCGGCCGGATCACGTACCGCTACAAGTAGCCGGGCAGATCGGCGATCGAGCCGAGCACCACGATTGGTGGCGGACCCTTCCAGGCGGCGACGTCGGCCGTGCTCGCCGAGCCGGTCAGCACGAGCGCCGCGTCGAGTCCGGCGGCGTGCGCGCCCGCCACATCGGCATCCAGACGGTCGCCGACCATCAGGTAGCGGCCCTCGCCGAGCAGGCGCTGCGCCTCGTGGAACATGCCGGTCTCCGGCTTGCCCGCGCACCGCGCGCGCATGCCGGTGGCGTACTCGACCGCCGCGATCAGCGCGCCTGCACCGGGTGACGGCCCATCGGCGGTCGGGAACGTCGCGTCGCGGTTCGAGCCGTAGAACGCCGCACCGCGGATGATGGCGCGGATCGAGGTCTCGAGCTCGCGGTAGCCGAACGTCCAGTCGCCGCCCAGCGACAGCACGTCGGCCTCGCGGTAGTCGTCGACGAGCACCGATCCGGCGCGCTGGTGCTCGTCCAGCCACGCCGCGGAGCCGAGCGCGAGCACGCGTGCACCGGGGCGTTCCTCGGCGACCAGCTGGGCGGTCGCCCACGCACACGTGACCAGCTCGTCGGTGGCAACCGTGATGCCGATGGCGCCGAGCCGCTCGCTGTAGTCGGCACGGGCCGAGACCGGGTCGTTGGTCACGAACGCGAGGCGGATCCCCCGCGCTCGCAGCTCCGTGATCGCGGCGGCGGCGCCGGGCACGGCGGCGTCGCCCAGGTAGACCGTGCCGTCCAGGTCGAGCAGGACCCGGTCGTACGTCACTCGGCGGGCTCGGCCTTCGGGCGGCGCGGACGCCGTGGTTTGGCCGGCGCCGCCCCGTCCGTCGCTGCGGACGGCGGCGCAGACTCGGGCTCCGGAGCGGCCGCGAGCGCGACCGCCTTCGGCTTTCGCGTGCGCTTGGGCTTGTCGCTGGCCGCCTCGGCGGCGGGTTGCACGGCGGGAACCTCGGCGACAACGACCTGTGGCGCCTTCGGCTTACGGGTGCGCTTCGGCCGGTCTGCTGCCGGAGCGCCGGTCGGCTCCGGCGGCGTCTCGACAGCCTCCTGGGTGCCGTTCTCGGCCGCCTGCGCGGTGGCTCCCTGACCGCCGCCACGGCGGCGGCGACGGCGGCGCTTGCGCTTCTTCGTCTCGCCGCCCTCGGCGGCTCCCGGCTCGGCAAGGGCGGGTGCTGCGGACGACTCGGCCGGCTCGGTCTCGACCACGGCCGCCTCGCGCACCGGCCGCTGCTGCGACGGTCGCTTGGCCTGCGGCGGACGGCGCGGTGCGCGGGGCAGCGGGATGTTCGCGCCCAGCGCCGCGGCCAGCCCGGCTGCGTCGCCCGACAGCCGGTCGCGTGCGTCTTCGAGAATGCGGCTCGCGCCGAGGTCGGTGGTCTGCACGACGGCCAGCAGCGCGGCGCCGAGGTCGAGCGGCGAGTTGAGCGCCATCGCGGCAATGCCCATGGCGGCGCGGACGACGTCGTCGCCGCTCTTTCCGGCCAGGGCGCGGGCAACGTCGCGGCCGCTCTCGTGCGCCGACGTGAGATGGCGGAACTGCGCGTCGCGCGAGGCACGCGCGAGCCGCCATGCCCAGGCGACCATCTGGTGGTCGGGGGCCTCGACGCGGCGGTCGCCGAGCGCGAGCAGCAGCGTGCGCGAGCCCTGGGCGCGGTCGAGCCGCCACGTGGGCGCCGCCTCCACGAGGCGCACGGCGCGCTCGAACACGTTCGCGGTGGGCCGGTTCTGCGCCAGGTCGCCGAGTGCGATCAGCCGCAACTGGCGATGCTTGTTCTCGGCGGCGCAGGTTGCGAAGAACAACATCCGCGTCTCGTCGGAGACCGACGTGAGCACCTTGGCGAGCTTCTGGAGGTCTTTCTGACCGACGCGACGGCCGGCGTTCTCTGCCCACATGCCCTGCTCGTCGACCGGCAGCCGGTCGATCGCGATCTGCTTCCAGTCGCGCAGGATGATCTCGCGGCGCTTCAGCGGGTCGGCGGTGACCGGCACCAGCCAGCCGGCCTCGCGGACGAGCGGCTTGGCGAGCCGGCGCCAGCGCTGCCGGCGGCGCGGCGAGCGGGGCGTCACGAGCGCGCCGGGGTGGTAGGTGTCGACCCCGAGCAGCGAGTGCACGGTCACGGTGCGGTCGGAGTGCGGCGCCGTGGCCTCGGAGAAGTCGACGACGACGCCGGCCTCCTTGCGGCGGTGCAGGCGCATGATCCGCCCGATCCGCTGCTGGTAGACGCGCTTGGAGGCCGTCGGCGCGAGATGCATGCAGACCGTGGCGCGGGGCGCGTTCCAGCCCTCGGCCAGCAGCTGCGCGTTGACGAGCACGTTGATCTCGCCGCGCTCGTAGGCGGCCAGCGTGAACGCCAGCTCGCGCGGCGGCGTGCGGCCGGACACGGCGGCGGCCTTCAGGCCGACCACGCGCATCGCCGCTGCCACGCGCTCGGCGTGGTCGACGCCGGCGCTGTAGACGATGCCGGGCTTGTTGCCGAACATGTGCTGGTAGTACATGGCCGCGGCCATGTTGAGCGCGTCGTGGTCGAGCGCCTGGGCCAGCTCCTGCTGGTCGAAGTCGCCGCCGACGATACGAACGCGCCGCAGCGACGCGCCGGGCCGGACGCGCACCGCGCGCAGCGGTGCGACGACGCCCGACTTGACGGCATCGGCCAGCGGGAAATCGGCGACCTCGGCCGGGAACACGTCGCCGACGTGCTTCTGGAGCAGCTGATCGGTGGCCGTCATGCCGATGTACGTGGGCGTGTCGAGCGCCCGGATGGCGGCCGCCGTCTTCTCACCGAGGGCGGTGTGAGCCTCGTCGCAAAGCACCACGCCGTACACGTCGCGGTTGAGCAGCTCGGCGTTGCGGATGAACCACGCGTACGTCTCGATCGTGACCGGCGGCGTGGTCGGGCCGCTCTTGCCCTCCAGGATCGCCTCCCGGATGCGCCCGCCATAGCCGTGCTGCGTCAGATCGCGCTTGAACTGCTCGACGAGCAGGCGCCGGTGCGTGAGGATCAGGACGCCGGTGATGGTGGCCGCGTCGACGAACCCGGCCGCGGCGACGGTCTTGCCCGAGGCGGTCGGATGCTTGAAGCGGTAGCGCCGCACGGCGCCCGGGTCGTGGATCGGCTCGACCAGTTCGGCGCCGTCACCGTTCTCGTCGGCGTCGTCGCCGGGATCCATGTCGGACTCGTCGGCGTCGTCCTCGTCGTCGTCGCCACCGTCGGTGTCGAGCTCGTCGTCGTCGTCGTCGTCGTCCTCGAGCTCGAAGTCGAGCGTCAGGGTCAGCGGCGCGCCCGCCGACGCGGCCTCGCCGGAGTCGTCAGCGAGCGGCGGCGGCGCGTCGTCGTCCTCGCCGTTGCCGTTCCCGTTCTCGGCGGCGGCACCGCCCGAGTCGTCCTCCCAGTTGCGCTGCGCATCGCCCAGCAGCGCGGCCAGCATGCCGGCCAGCGCGTCGACCTGGTGCGCCCGCAGCTCGAGGCCGTCGGCCAGGTGCGGCTTGTCCTCGGACAGGATCCGCTGGAGGCCGAGCACGAGCGCGAACCGCCGCCGCCACGCGGGGGAGGGCGAGGCGAGGCCCGCGTCGATTTCGAGCCGCGCCTCGTTGTAGGCAGTGCGGAACGCGGTGCCCGGTGCCAGCGCCACGACAGGGTCGTCACCCACGGGGACGAGGCGATCGCCAGCCCACCGCTCGACTTGCTCGAGCTGGGCCGGCTCAACGCCTGAATCCTTCGTTGCCTGGGCGGAGACCTCTTCGGGCAACCGCGCACCTCTTATGCAGTCGGCCGCGCACTACGGGAACGCCCTGAGGGGCGAGTACACGGCGCTGAACTGACGCTTGAAGCGGGGGTCCCATCCCCCGCACGACGGCACATAGGGCAAGCCGACGTCTGCCCGAACACTAGCAAGGTGCGCGGATGCAGGCCGAAGTCAGCAGCGGGGCAGCGCGGTGATGGCCGCGATCGCCTGGTCCGGATCGTCGGTGACGGTCAGCAGCGCGAGGTCGTCCTCGGTGATGCGGCCGTCGCCGAGGGCGTCGGTGCGCAGCCAGTCGAGCAGCCCGGTCCATCCGGCGGCGCCCATCAGCACGATCGGGAACCGGTCGATCTTGCCGGTCTGGATCAGCGTCAGCGCCTCGAACAGCTCGTCGAGCGTCCCGAACCCGCCCGGGAACACGATGAACCCCTCGGCGTACTTCACGAACATCGTCTTGCGCACGAAGAAGTACCGGAAGTCGATCATGACGTCGAGGTACGGGTTGGCGTGCTGCTCGGAAGGGAGCTCGATGTTGCATCCCACCGAGAAGCCGCCCGCTTCCTTGGCGCCTCGGTTGGCGGCCTCCATCAGCCCCGGCCCGCCACCGGTGATGACCGTCAGCCCGGCCTGGGCCGCCCGCTCGCCGACCCTTCGCGCAAGCGCGTAGTGCGGATGCTCCTCGCCGAGTCGCGCGCTACCGAAGATCGACACCGCCCGGCCGCAGCGCGCAAGAGCATCGAACCCTTCGACGAACTCCGACAGGATCCGGAGGGCCCGCCACGGGTCGGTGTGAAGGAAGGCCGGGTCACTCCCGCCCTGGAGCAGGCCGTGATCGGCGTGGCCGAGCCGTTCCCGCGCATCGCGGTTGGATGCGTACACGCGTCCTGCTCTGAATCTACGGTCGGGAAACACCCTGAGTGCTAGCCTCTCTGCCATGGAGTTCGCCTTCCACGGCACCGTCCCTCCGGAGCTCGCGGAGTTCCGCATCGGCCTCGAAGCCGCCCTCGTCCGGCGCGGCTACGCCATGCTCGAAACGCCGGATGACGCCACGCTGGTCTGCAACTTCGTGGATGCAGCTGACGCCCGCCCCTACCGGCGCACCAACAAGTGGACGTTCGTGGCGTCGTTCTGGTACGCAACCGCGGCGCCCGACGACTTCGTGCGCGTCGGCTACCCGGTCTTGCTGAAGGCGCTGTCGAACCTGTCGGTGTGTGTCGTGCCGGGCGTGATGGCGCGCTTCCTGACGCTCGAGCAGGGCAACTACGAGGTTCGCGTCGACGAGGGACTCGACACGTTCTACGACCGCGTCGTCGACCGGCTCGCGCCGCTCGCAGAGTCGAACCTCGTGATCGAGAACATCTGGACGCCCGACCTCGAGCCCGAGCTGTGGGATGGCGACGAGATCAGCGCCTCGCTGACCGCGGCCGGCGAGCAGCTCGAGAAGCTGAACCTGCTGCCCGCTCCGTGGCCGATCGACGAGATCCTGTCGCCCCGCGACCTCGCCCACGTGAAGCGCCTGTACTCGATCGGCGGCCTCTCGTACGGCAACCTCTCGGCCCGCAAGGACGCGAACCGCTTCTGGATGAGTGCGTC
>JBBQFB010000160.1:0-9206 GCA_038321545.1 Gaiellales bacterium | reverse complement strand
CCGGCGGGCGTGTTCCGCACGCACGAGATGGCGCCGCGCGTGCTGATCGCGAACTCGAACCTCGTGCCCGACTGGGCCAACTGGGACGAGTTCCGGCGGCTCGAGGCGCTCGGGCTGACGATGTACGGGCAGATGACGGCGGGGTCGTGGATCTACATCGGCACCCAGGGGATCGTGCAGGGAACGTACGAGACGTTCGCGGCGATCGCCGAGCAGCGCTTCGACGGCACGCTCGCCGGCCGTCTGGTCGTGACCGCCGGCTGTGGCGGCAAGGGCGGTGCGCAGCCGCTCGCCGTCGCGTTGCTGGACGGCGTCTGACTGATCGCCGACGTCGACCCGCATCACCTCGTGCGCCGTGTCGAGACGCGCTACCTCGACCTCGTCGCGCCCGATCTCGACACCGCCCTCCGCGAGGTCGAGGAGGCGAGATCAGCCGGCGAGGGGCGCTCCATCGGCCTCGTGATGACCGCGAACGAGCTGCACTCGGCGCTCCGCTCGCGCGGCGTGGTGCCCGACATCGTCACCGACCAGACGGCCGCGCACGACCCGCTCGTCGGCTACGTGCCCGACGACCTGTCGCTCGAGCAGGCGGCCGAGCTACGCGAGTCCGACCCGCAGGCGTACATCGAGCGGGCACGCGCCGCGATGGCCCGCCAGGTCGCGATGATGGTCGAGTGGCAGGAGCTCGGCGCGACGGTCGTCGACTACGGCAACAACCTGCGCACCGAGGCCAAGACGGCCGGCTACGCGCGCGCCTTCGACTACCCCGGCTTCGTCCCGGCCTACGTGCGGCCGCTGTTCTGTCGCGGCATCGGGCCGTTTCGCTGGGCGGCGCTGTCCGGCAACCCCGACGACATCGCCGCCACCGACGCCGCGATGCGCGAGCTGTTTCCCGACAACGTCAAGCTCCAGCGCTGGCTGGACGGCGCGCAGGAGCGGATCGCGTTCCAGGGCCTGCCCGCGCGCATCTGCTGGATCGGCTACGGCGACCGGCATCGCGCGGGGCTGCGGTTCAACGAGCTCGTGCGCTCCGGCGAGGTGACGGCGCCGCTCGTCATCGGCCGCGACCACCTCGACAGCGGATCGGTCGCCTCGCCCTACCGCGAGACCGAGGCGATGAAGGACGGCTCCGACGCGATCGCCGACTGGCCGCTGCTGAACGCGATGCTGAACGTCGGGTCGGGCGCCGCCTGGGTGGCGCTCCACCACGGCGGCGGCGTCGGCATCGGCCGGTCGATCCACAGCGGCGCACAGGTGGTCGCCGACGGCACCGACGACGGCGCGCTCCGCGTCGAGCGGGTGCTGACGAACGACCCCGGCACCGGCGTCATGCGCCACGCCCACGCGGGCTACGACGAGGCGCTCGACCACGCGCGCGCGACCGGGCTCGATCTGCCGGGGATCACGACATGACCGTCACCCTCGTGCCCGACGTCGTGCTGGATCAGACGGGTGTGCACCGCGACCTGGCGGTGCTGGTCGATCCCGCGAGCGGCACCATCGAGGGCCTGATCGGCGCCGCGCACGCACCTGCCAACGCCGTCCGGCTGACGCGAACGGCGCTCGCGCCGGGCTTCGTGAACGTCCACTCCCACAGCTTCCAGCGCGATCTGCGCGGGCTCGTCGAGCGCGTCTCGCACCTCGCACCGGAGGATGACTTCTGGACGTGGCGCGAGGCCATGTATGCCGCTGCCGGCTCGCTCGACCCGGCCCGGATCGGCGACGTGGCACGGCGGTGCTTCGCGCAGATGCGCAACGCCGGGTACACGGCGGTGGGCGAATTCCACTACGTCCACCATCGGCCCGACGGCACGCCGTACGAACGGCCGAACGCGCTGGCGGAAGCCGTCTGCACCGCCGCCGAGGACGTCGGGATCCGGATCGTGCTGCTGCTGACGGCGTACGAGCGGGGCGGGTTCGATCGCCCGGCTGACCCCGGCCAGCGGCGCTTCTGCGACCCGACCGTCGACGCCTACCTCGCGCGGCTCGTGGCGCTGCAGCAATGGGCGGCCGACCGGCCGCTGGTCACCGTCGGGGCCGCCCCTCACTCCGTCCGCGCCGTCTCGGAGGAGTGGCTCGTCCGCATCGCCGAGCACTGCGCCGACCACGACCTGGTGCTGCACCTGCACGCCGACGAGCAGCCGCGGGAGATCGCCGAGACGCTGGCGGCCACCGGGCTGCGGCCCGTCGAGCTGATCGAGCGGGCCGGCGCGCTCACGCACCACACCACCATCGTGCACGGCACCCACTGCGACGACGCCGAGATCGCGCTGCTGGCCGCGCGTGGCGCGACGGTGTGCGCGTGCCCGACCACGGAAGGCAACCTCGGTGACGGCTACGTTCCGGCGCGCCGGCTGCGCGAGGCGGGCGTGGCGATCTGCGTCGGGTCGGACTCGAACACCATCCTCGACCCGATCGTCGAGCTCCGCGAGCTCGAGCACGTTGCCCGGCGCACGGCCGAGCGGCGCAACGTGCTGGTCGCCGACGGCGACACCGGGCCTGCGCCCTACCTGCTGCAGTGCGGCTGGGCGCACGGCGCGCACGCGCTCGGTCTGCCGGCGCCGCTGATCGAGGCCGACGCCCCGGCCGACCTGATCGCGATCGACCTCGACGACCCGGAGATCGCCGGCGTCGCCGACGAGCACCTGGCGGCGGCGATCGTGATGGCGGGCTCCGCGTCGCTGGTGACCCGCACCTGGGTGGCGGGGCGCTGAGCTGCTAGCTAGCCGCGGACGCGCTCGGCGAACTTCGGGTCGAGGCGCTCGATCTGCCGCAGCAGCGCGGCGGCGTGCGCCTTCTTCTCGTCGGCGATCCTGCGCACCTCCTCACGGGCACCGTCGTCGGTGAGCGTGAAGGTCTGCGACTCGAGGCGGTTGATGGCCTCGAGCTCGGCGGCGAGGTCGCTCCGCAGCTCCGAGAGGTCCTGGTGCAGTTCGGTCAGGCGCATGTCGGCCGAGTCTACTACGCCGCGTCGTCGCGGCTGAACCGGCGCTCGAGCTCGAAGTCCGTGTGGAGGTGCTCGAGCCGCTCGCGGGCGTGACCGTGCGAGATGCGCGCGGCGGTCGGCTCGAACGGATCGGTCGCCACCGGTTCCCCGGTGCGCGTCAGGTGCCGCCGAAAACGCCCGCCCGCGATCCGCGTGCCGCCGATGTGCATGCCCTTGGAGCGAGGTGGCATGAACCAAGTATCCCTGCAAACCGCAGGGTCGTGTGATCAGGCACGAACGATCTGTACGGTCGCGACCAACGGCCGCGACCCGGGTGCCACCGTCGTGAACCGCAGGCCGTAGCACCACGAGCCCGTGCCGGCTACCGGGTCGGTGAACGTCGCGGCGCCCGCAACGTTGGTCGCCGACGCATACGGCGAGAGGGTCTGCGGGTCGGCCGGGCAGGGGCCGGAGCCGCGGACCACCTGCACGCCGGCCAGCGGAGTCCGCGGGTTCGTCCACTGCAGGGTCACGCCGGCGGGCGCGCTCGGCGTGGCCGCGAAGCCGAGCCGTGTCGCCAGCGGCGCCTCCGGCCCGCGCGTCACGAGGCGCTGCCCGGCGACGCGCCACCGGTTGCGGCGGTCGAGGGTGAAAACCGCGTAGCACCACGTCGCGTTGCCCGTCACCGCCAGGTCCTCGACCGAGACGACGGACGATCGCGCGGCGGGCGCGATCTCGGCGACGAGGGTGCCGAGCCGCGGCGTGACGCCATTGCGCTGGACGATCGGGACGGCCTGGGAGATCGGCGTGTCGCCACAGACCCGGCCCCGCCGCCGCGTGACGATCACGCGCCGCAGGCTGGTCGATGACGGTGTCAGGAACGACAGCCGGACGCGGCCCAGCGAGTCGACCGGATCCGCCGCATCGCCGAGCCGGGCGACCGTGCCGGGCAGCGTCTTCGACTCGCAGAACGTCGTGCCGGCCGGACGGAACCGGCCACCGTACAGCCGCAGGGCACCCCGCCGGTCGTCGTCCCGCGGCGGCGAGCAGAACCACTCCCACGCGAGCGGCTGCGGACGGCAGCGGGACACGAACACGCTGTTCATCAACGAGCAGCGCCGGTCCTCGTGCCCGAGCCCGAGCACATGCCCCAGCTCATGGGCCGCGGTCATCGTCAGCGTTCCCTCCGGGCAGGACGCCTGCAACTGCATGCGACCGCCGAACCCCGGCGTGTAGCCCACGGTGGCGACGCCGATCTGACCGAAGCAGCTGCGCTTGCGCATCGGCCGGATCAGCACCTTGGCCCTGCTGCGCGGCACCTCGACGAACTGCACGCGGATGCCGGAACGGTTCCAGGCCTGGGCCGCAACCCGTACCGGCCCCTGCAGCGCCTTGGAGGTGACGGCGTACGTGATCCGCCCGCCCGGCCATGCCCGGCCGGCGGTGACGCTCGCGTCGGCGGCCGGCGCGAGCAGGCCGATCGCCGCGGCTCCGAGGACGACCGCCCTCATCCGAGCGCCAGCCCGCCATCCTCCGTCAGCCCGGCGTTCCATGTGCGCCACCGCAACGCCAGCTCGGTGACGTCGTCGCCGCGTCCCTCGAGCCGGACGGGGGGATCTGCCTCGGCGTCGACGCGGTACTGGTACCAGGAGATGTCCCAGGCGATCGTGATCACGACGTCGGGCCGGATGCCGCCGAGCGGCATCAGCGACACGCGCGGGGCGCCGAGCGTGCGCGCGATGCCCTGGACGGTGCGGCGGTACGGGCTCTCGTTGAACGTCTCGACGCTGACCGCGACGGCCTGCGCAGCGGCTTCGGCGCGCTCGGCCTCGCGGGTCCGCGCGCGCTCGGCAACCTCGGCCTCCTCGCCGGTCAGCCGCACGACGCCGAGCGTGTGGCGTGGCGGCGGCCGGGCCGCGGCCTCCTTCGTGCGGCGTCCGTCCTTGGGCCGTTTCAGCCGGTCGATCAGGCTCGCTCGCGGCTCGCGGGGTGGCGGCGGCGGGTCGGGCTGTCCGTCGCGCAGCCAGCCGCGCTTGAGCGCCTCCACCTCGCACAGCGCGCACACGATGCGGGTCTCGCGACCGTCGCGAAAGTCGGACACGCTCTCTCCGAGGAGCAGCGTGCGTTCGCAGTAGTCGCAGTGGACGACCGTTTGCTGGCGGCGGAGTCGCGTCAAGCCTAGTGGGATTCTGCCTCCTTCTTCGCCTCGGCGGCGACCTTCTGCGCAATGTGTTGCGGAACCTCCTCGTAGCGGAGGAAGCTCATCGCGTAATCCCCGCGTCCGCCGGTCACCGACGTGAGCGTCTGGGAGTACGTCAGCATCTCGGCCATCGGCACCTCGGCGCGCACCGTCGTGGCGGAGCCGCGCGGCTCGATTCCGAGCAGGCGGCCGCGCCGGGAGTTGAGGTCGCCCGTGATATCGCCGACCGAGTCCTCCGGCACGGAGATCTCGACCGCCATCACGGGCTCGAGCATGACGGGGTCGGCCTTCGCGTAGGCCTCGCGGAATGCCAGCGAGCCGGCGATCTTGAAGGCCATCTCGGACGAGTCGACGTTGTGGTAGGAGCCGTCGATCAGCGTGATGCCGACGCCGACCACCGGGAACCCGGCCAGCTCGCCCTTCACCATCGACTCCTGCACGCCCTTGTCGACGGCGCCGCGGAAGCTCTGCGGGATCACGCCGCCGACGATCTTGTCGTGGAACTCGTAGCCCTCGTGCCCGGGCAGCGGTGAGATCTCGATGTGGCAGTCGCCGAACTGGCCGCGGCCACCCGTCTGCTTCTTGTGCCGGCCGTGGCCGCGGGCCCCCTTGCGGATCGCCTCGAGGTACGGCACGCGCGGCGGGTGCGTGATCATGTCGACCCCGAACCGGCGCTTGACGCGCTCGACGGTCACCTCGATGTGCATCTGCGAGAGGCCCTCGACGAGCTGCTCGCCGGTGCGCTCGTCACGGTGCACGCCGAGCGTCGGATCTTCCTCCTGCAGGCGCCGGAGCGCCTGGTTGAGCT
Source organism: Gaiellales bacterium (assembly GCA_038321545.1). Lineage (GTDB taxonomy): Bacteria > Actinomycetota > Thermoleophilia > Gaiellales > F1-60-MAGs149 > VFJZ01. Next base: position 3,272 of record JBBQFB010000160.1, on the reverse strand, counting down.
TGTCCTCCTCGCCCTTCTTGGACGGCTCGACGGCTACCGAGACGACCGGCGAGGGCAGCTTCACCGGCGCGATCACGAGGTCGCGCTCGGTGTCGACGAGCAGGTCGCCCGTCGTGACGTCCTTGAGCTTGCCGACGGCGCCGATCTCGCCGGCCGCGAACTGCGTGGCGTGGTGGTGCTCCTTGCCCTGCACCTCGAGCAGGCTGCCCATCCGCTCCTTGCCGTGGGTGCGCTGGTTGAGCAGGTGCGTCTCCGACGTGATCGTGCCGGAGAACACGCGGAACAGGGAAAGCTTGCCGGCGAACGGGTCGGCGATCGTCTTGAAGACGTACGCCACGATGCCGTCCTCGAGGCCGAGCACGCACTCCTCGCCGGCGTTGTTCGTGGCCTTGACCCCGCCCACGCGCTTCGGTGACGGCAGCGCCTCGACGATCAGGTCGAGCAGCGCGTGCGTGCCCGAGTTGCGCGCCGCCGCGCCGCACGTGACGGGAAACATGGTGCCGCGCGAGACCATCGCCTTCAGCGCCGACGCCATCTCCTCGGCGGTGATCTCCTCCCCCTCGAGGTACTTCTCGATCAGCTCGTCGGCCGACTCGGCGACCTTCTCGATCAGCTCGTCGTGGCGCCGCTGCGCCTCGGCCAGGTACTCCTCCGGGATGTCGACGCCGTCACCCTCGTGCTGGCCGTCGGGGTCGGGATAGGCGCGCATGTGGACGAGGTCGATGACGCCCCCGTACTCGTGCTCCTGGCCCATCGGCATCGCGACCGCGACCACCCAGTCGGACAGCCGCGAGAGCGACGCAAGCGCGGCGTCGAAGTCGGCGCGCTCGCGGTCGAGCAGGTTCACGTGCACGACACGCGGGAGGCCGAGGTCGTCGGCGCGACGCCACAACCGGTCGGTCGAAACCTCGACGCCGGCGACGCCCGAGATCTCGAAGATGGCACCCTCCACGACCCTCAGCACACCGAGCGCATCCCCCTGAAACGACGGGTCGCCGGGCGTGTCGATGAGGTTCAGCCGCCGTCCCTCCCAGGTGCAATGCGCGAGCGTCGCGGAGATCGACATCGAGCGCCGCTTCTCGTCCTCGTCATGATCGGTGACGGTCGTGCCGTCGACCACGGTGCCGAGGCGCGTGGTCTCGCCGCTCTCGAACAGCAGCGACTCGACGAGGGACGTCTTCCCCGACCCACGGTGGCCGAGAACGGCGACGTTGCGGATCTTCCCGGACTCCTGCGGCATGAACGCTCCTTCCGACCGGCGGGCCTTGCGTGGCGCGATTGTACCGATCTGCGGCGCGCCGCCGAATCCGGCGATTCTCCTGCAGTCTTTCGTGACACTTAGTACGTTTGAGTGATTGCGAGAAGGCGGGTTCACCTACAAGATTGGAGCAGCGGGTGCCGCGCGCCGGACGACGGCGCCGCTCGCACCATTCGAGGAGTCCCCTTGCCCCGCCCGCCCCTGCGCATCCTGCTCGTCGAAGACAACGAGCTCGCCCGGCGCGGCCTGACGGAGAAGCTGCTGGACGCCGGCTTCCGGATCGCCGGCGAGGCCGCCACGATCGCCGTCGCCCGTGCCCAGGCGCCGCGTCTCGATTTCGATATCGCGCTGATCGACGTCTACCTGCAGGACGGCGACGGCATCGAGTTCGCGGCCGAACTGCGCGCCTCGGACGCGAACATGACGATCGTGATCCTGACGACGTCGACGAAGCCGAACGACCTGCTGCGCGCGCTCCGAGCCGGCGCCGACGGCTACCTGGCGAAGGACTTCTCGAGCGAGCGGCTGGGCGAGTCACTGCGCGCCGCGGCGCGTGGCGAGACGCCCATCTCCCGCGCCATGACGCCGGTGCTCGTGCGCGAGTACCAGCGGCAGAACCGCGTCCGCAGGGCGCGCAGCAGGGCCGTGCGCGAGCGGCTCACGCCACGCGAGTGGCAGATCCTGACGTTGCTCGCCGATGGCAAGTCGACGGCGGGCATCGCGATCGATCTCGTCGTCTCCGTCGAGACCGTGCGTTCCCACGTGAAGGCCGTGATGCGCAAGCTCGGCGTCCACTCGCGCGTCGCCGCGATCGCCTGCCTGGACGAGATCCGCGACAGCGCGGAAATTCCGCTCGCCAGCTAACGGTCTCCGTGAAGAAGCGTGACGGTCCGGCGATTGGGGTCTGACCCCGAAACGCCCGGCCACGGGGGTCAGACCCCAGAACGCAATGTGACGGAAGGCGCGCGTTCTTACTGTTCGGGCACGGCCCGCGCGCGGATGGCGCGGAGCGTGCGCCGGACGTCGCGAAGGGCCTGCTAGCGCGCGAGGGAGCCCTGCAGGCGCACCTTCAGCCGCAGGATCGCCTTCGTGTGAAGCTGCGAGACGCGAGACTCGGTGACGGACAGCACCTCGCCGATCTCGCGGAGCGTGAGCTCCTCGTAGTAGTAGAGCGTGATCACGAGCTTCTCGCGTTCCGGCAGCCGTTGGATGGCATCGGCGAGCGCCTCGCGCACCTCGGTCTGGCTCATCGCCTTCGAGGGATCGTCGGCGTGTGGATCCTCGATCGTGTCGATCAGCGACACCGTGTCGCCGCCGCCGGTCGAGATCTGCCACATCTCGTCGAGCGCGGCCACGGACGAGCGGGAGATGGCCGTCAGCGAGTCCTGGAACTCGTCGACGGTGATGCCGATCTCGTTGGCGACCTCCTCATCCGAGGGCGGCCGCTTGAATCGGTTCTCGAGCTCGAGCATGGCGCGCTCGATCTCGCGGGCCCGGGAGCGCACCGAGCGCGGCACCCAGTCGAGCGAGCGCAGCTCATCGATGATCGAGCCCTTGATGCGCGAGATCGCGTACGTCTCGAACTTGATCTCGCGGCCCGGGTCGTAGCGCTCGATGGCGCCGATCAGGCCGAGCAGCCCGTACGACACGAGGTCGCCCTCATCCACGTGGGCGGGCAGGCTCGTGGAGATACGACCCGCCACGTACTTGACGAGCGGGGCGTAGTTGAGGATCAGGCGGTCCCGGAGGTCCTTGTCGCGCGACAACCGGTACTTCTGCCAGACCTCCTCGATCGCAACTTTGCTGGGAGCCATCAACTTCTTGGGTGCGCGAGGGCGTGGGCGGAACGGAGATGCGACACCGACACCCGCGTGTAGATCTCGGTGCTCGCTAACGAAGCATGCCCGAGAAGCTCCTGAATTGCGCGCAGGTCCCCCCCGTGTTCGAGAAGATGGGTCGCATACGCGTGACGGAGCGCGTGCGGTGAGCGGTGTTCGAGTCCGAGCGCGCTGAG
>JBBQFB010000159.1:0-9243 GCA_038321545.1 Gaiellales bacterium | reverse complement strand
CGTCGACGACGTGGCGCGGATCGCCATGCTGGCGGCGAGCCAGCGGACCACGGCGGTGCGAGCGCTGCGCCGCCTCGGGCGAGGCCCACTGGGCGGACGGCTGCGGCTCGTGCTCGTCGACCACCTGCCGCCGGACACCGTTTGCGCCGCACTCGGCCGGATCGGTGTGGAGGTCGCGACGGCGGTCTGACCTGTCCGCCGTGGTACGGTTGACCGAGCCGTGCGTCGCGCCCTCGTCACGTGCCTCGCCGTCGCCGCGAGCGTCGTCCTCGCATCTGTTCCGCCCGCCAGAGCCGATCGCGCGTCCGACGCGCGAGTCGCCCTCGGTCAGCTCGCGACGGCCGAGTCCAACGCGCTGCTCGACCTGTTCGCAGCCGATTCCGCGGTCGGCCGGGCTCGCGCCCGGGCCGACGATCTGCGCGGGCGGGCGCGCCTCCAGGAGGAGCGCGTCGCCGATGCGCGCCGCGAGGTGACCGTCGGTCGCGCCAACCTCAAGACGGCGCAGACGACGCTCTCGACGCGCCTCGCGGCCGCGTTCCGGGCCGGCGATGTCGACCCGTTCGTGATCCTGCTGAGCGCGTCGTCGCTGTCGGATGCGCTCGATAGCATCGCGATCGTGAACCGCGTGTCGGCGCGCGACGCGATGTTGATCGGCAACGTCCAGCGCGGCCTCGGTGTGTCGCGGCGCGCCGAGCGGGCGCTCGCCGCCGAGCGGGCCCGCCTCACCGCGGCGTCGGCCGCCGCCGAGGCCGAGCGGGCGCGCGCCGAGGGCGCCCGCAGCGCGAAGGCGGCGCTCGTGTCGAGCTTGCGCAGCTCCAAGCAGATCGCGTCCCGCCGGCTGACCCAGATCGAGGAGGCGGCTGCCGCCGCGCGTGAGAAGGCGGCCGCGATCGAGGGTGACGCGGTAGGCACGAGCACCGGCGCCGATCCGGGCGCGGGCAGCAGCGGCGGCGGCGACTCCACGCCTGCCGGCGGCGCCGACACCGGCGGCGGAGGCGGAACAGCTCCCCAGCCGCCACCACCCGCCGGTCCGGTCGGAAGCGGCGACACGCTGACCGTCGTCTCGACCGCGTACGCGATCCACGGCACGACCGCGACTGGCATCCGCACGCGCCGCGGCATCTGCGCGACCGACCCCCGGGTCATCCCCCTGGGGACGAGGTTCGACGTTCCCGGATACGGCAGCTGCGTCGCTGCCGACACGGGCGGCGCCATCAAGGGGAACCGGATCGACGTGTGGGTCGAGACCGAGGCGGAGGCCCTGCAGTGGGGATTTAAAACCGTCACCGTCTCGATTCGGTAGGACCCTGGCGGACCTGACCGGGGCTCCGGTCGCTACGATTGGTCCGTGGAGACAAGCGCGGAGCTCCGTGTCGTTCTCGCGGATGACCACGACATGTTCCGGACTGCCCTGCGCCAGCTGCTGGAGGAGAACGGCCCTCTTCGCGTGGTCGGCGAGGCGGCAACCGGTGAGGGCGCGGTCGCGCAGGTGCGTGAGCACGCGCCCGATGTCGTCGTGATGGACCTCGCGATGCCCGGCCTCGGCGGCGTCGAGGCGACGCGGCTGATCATCGACGAGGCACCGCATACGAGCGTCGTCGTGCTGACCGTCTCCGAGGAGGCGTCCGACGTCGTCGACGCGATCGTCGCCGGCGCCTGCGGCTACCTGCTGAAGAGCGCCTCGATCGACGAGCTGATCGCTGGCATCCGCGCAGCGGCCGCCGGCGACGCGCTGATCTCGCCGGGCATCGCCGGCCGCCTGCTCTCGCACGTCCGCGAGCAGGCTGTCCCCGCCTCGCCGTCGCCAACGACGCAGCTGTCGGCGCGCGAGCTCGACGTGCTGAAGCTGGTCGCCGAGGGCAAGGACAACGCCGAGATTGCCGCCGAGCTGTTCATCAGCCCCAAGACGGTCAAGAACCACATCTCCAACATCCTGATGAAGCTGCAGATCTCGAATCGCATCCAGGCTGCCGTCTACGCCGTGCGTCGTGGGATTGTCTAGGCGGCTGCTCGCAACCGTCGTCGCCGTCGCCGTCGCGGGCGTCGCGGCGCCCGCCCAGGCAGCCTCGCCGACGACGCTCGCCAAGTTCATCTCCGCGAGCGGGCTGAGCGGGTCGGTGTCGGTGTCCGTCGTGCGGCTCGACGGCTCGCCCGTCTACGAGTTCAAGGGCGGGAAGGCGCGCATCCCGGCATCGAACGAGAAGCTCGTGACGGCCGTCGCGGCGCTGTCGGAGCTCGGCCCCGCGACCCGCGTCCACACGGCGGTCGCCGCGGTCGGCGAGCCGGCCGGCGGCGGTGTCGTCCACGGCTCGCTCTACATCGTCGGCGGCGGCGATCCGACGCTCTCGTCATCCGACGTCACGAGGCTCGCGAAATCGGTGAAGGCGTCGGGCGTCCGCCGCGTGACCGGCAGCATCGTCGGCGACGAGACGATGTGGGACGCGCGCCGCGACGCGCCGGGCTGGAAATCGGGTTTCCTCGGCGAGGAGTGCCCGCCGCTCTCGGCGCTCACGCTCGGCCGGAACCCCAGCGGCCGCTCCGCCACGCGGGCGGCGGCCGCCCTGCTGCGTGCGCTGCGCAAGGTAGGCGTCCGCGTCGACGGGTCCGTCCGGGCCGGGAGAGCTCCCGCGGGTGCCGCGCCGATCGCGCTCGACGCGTCGCCACGCATCGACTCGATGCTGCGGACGATGGGCAAGAAATCCGACAACTTCACGGCCGAGATGATGTTGAAGGCGGTGGGCGCGAGCGCGTACGGCCGTGGCACCACTGCCGGCGGCGCCCGCCGCGCGCGGCAGGCGCTACGCGATCTGGGTGTGTCGCTGACGGGCTCCCGCATCGTCGACGGGTCGGGCCTGTCCGGCAGCGACCGCACCACCACCGGGCTGCTCGCACGGCTCCTCGCCGCCGCCTCGCGCACGCCGGCGATCGCCAGGCCGCTCCGCAACTCGCTCTCCATCGCCGGCCGGGACGGCACGCTCGCCGGCCGCATGACGACGGGGCCTGCGCGCGGCGTCGTCCGTGCGAAGACCGGCACGCTGAACGTCAGCTCTGCGCTCTCCGGGTACGCCGGCCCGTATGCGTTCAGCGTGATCGTGAACGGTCGAGCCGTCGACCACTCCGCGGCGCACGCCCTGCAGGATCGGATCGCTCAGTACCTCGCCCGCGAGGCCTGAGCCGCTCAAGCCGGCGGCCGTGGCGCCGATGGGTATCTGGAACGGCACCGTCGCCCTCCTTTCGAACACGGGCCGACCCAGGCATGCAGACGAGTTGGAGGCGACGGACATGACGAACGAGATGCGACAGGCGCGGGACTTCGGCCCAATGGCGATCGTCGACCCGGTCGGTGACGTGCGCGAGGCGGCAAGCGTTGCCTACTGCACCCTCGTTCGGCACGTCGGCGACCTCGCGCTCGTCGTTCTCCACCCGCCCGAGGCTGCGATGTTGCGCGCCGCCGCCGACGCGTGCGTCTTCGATGACCACGACGCCGTCGAGCGTGTCGCGGCGGCGTGCGAGCTGCTCGCCCGGCTCAGCGAGTACGGCCGCCTCGAGCCTCAGGTCGCTGCGCGGCTCGGCGATGAGCTCGTCGCGGTCGACTGCGAGTCGAGGCGTCTCGCGACCGTCCGGCACGACACCTCAGAAGTGTCCGCCGCCGTCCGCTGAGGCGTACAGCCGCCCGTTCAGGGCGACCGCGAAGATCAGCGACGGGTTCCGGGGATCGACTGCGACGAGGCGCGCCGACAGGCCCTTCGCCGCGAACGTCTCGCCGCGATCCCGCGAGATCCGCACGACGGGCGACGCGATCACCACCGTGCGCGCGTCGAACATGGAGGTGGCGACGTCGCGGACATCCTCCGGCGCCGACGTGAGCCGGCGGAAGCTGTAGCCGAGGTCGTCGGACGCGAACAGCCCCTCCCGGCACGCCGCGAAGATGCGGACGCGGCCGTTGCGTCCCGGCTCGGACGACGCGGCCATCGATCTCGGATGGATGCAGAGTCCCGTCGCCGGCACGACCCACCAGACACGCCCCCCGTCGTTCGTGTACCGCAGGGTCTGACCGTTGTCGCCGATGCGTGCGAGTGCCCACATGCGGTTGTGGCGCGGATCCGACGCGAGCGACGTGACGGTGCCGGGGAACGACCAACGCCGCGCGAACACGACCTGGTTGCGGAGGGACGGGTCGCGGATCTCGTAGTGCTGCCCGCGGGAGACGTATACCCGGCCGGCCGTGAAGCCGATCGCAAGCGCGCCGCGAACGGCGGGACGCGCAGCGCGCCACGTACGTCCGACGTCCGTCGTGAGCCATAGCCCCGACGGCGAGCCGACGGCGAGCGGCGCGAGCGCCTGGTTCGTCACAACGAGGAAGCGCGGGTTGCCCGTTCGCGGATGGAGCGCCCGGTCGGGCGGACCCGGTGGCGTGCAGGCAGCGAGCAGCGCGGCGAGGGCGGCGGTGACGCCAATCGCTGGTCGCACCACCGCCATCCTCACAGGAAGAGCGCTCGCAGGCGCATGGCGAGCCCCATGTCGCCACGCACCTTGAGCCGGCCGGTCACAAATGCCAGCTGCGGATCGAGGCGGCCGGCGACAACCTTGAGCCAGTTCTCGGCCGACGCGAGGACGACGAGCGTCGGATCGGAGTGCGGCCCGTCGGCCACGGCGCACGCACCGTCGGCGATGGTGGCGTGCCACGTCCCGCCGCCGTCGCCGCTCAGCTCGAACTGGATGATGGCGGCGACCCCCACGGCGGCCGTCGGGTCGAACCGGCCAGGCAGCGCAGCGAAGAACTCGGCAGCAGTCACGCCCGAACGGTAGCGGCCGGGGCTCTGGAGATAGGCGGCCGGCCGGAAGCGGCTCTGCCGGGGGACCGATCGCCTACCCTTCGGTCGCCCAATTGCACGGCGCGCTGCGTGCAATTGCACCGCCGGTAGAACCCCAGGAGCCCTTGCGACGTGACGTACATCATCACCGAGCCCTGCATCGACGTGAAGGACCGCTCGTGTGTAGAGGTGTGTCCGGTCGACTGCATCCACGAGTCCGATCGCATGCTGGTGATCGACCCCGAGGAGTGCATCGATTGCGGCGCGTGCGAGCCGGAGTGCCCGGTTGAGGCGATCTTCCCCGAGGACGCCGTCCCGGATGCGATGGAGCCGTTCATCAAGATCAACTACGCGTACCCGAACGGCCTCGGCGAGGTGAACGATCTCGTGACGGCTCGCACCGATCAGTCGCCGCCGCCGCCGATCACCGGCTACCGCGAGTAGCTCAGATGAGCTGTCGGCGTCGTTCTGCGCGCGTCGGCGCGAGACGCGGCACGCCAGCCGCGCTGTCGATGTCCTCGACGGCGGCAGCGGACATGCCGCGTCGTACCTCGCCGAACGAGAGACCCTCGAGCGAGAGGAACACGAACCCGAGGCCCGCGCCGAGCGCGACCTCGATCACCTGGAGCCCGATGCCGAACGTGATCGCGGTCGTCTGGTCGACGCCGTAGCTGACGCGGAGCGCGAGGGCGACGGCGAGCTGGAAGACACCGACGTTCCCGGGGGTGATCTGCACCAATCCGACGACGTTCGAGGCGACGAACACCGCGGCGGCCGCGCCGAGTGTGTGGGAGTCGATGCCGAACGCACGCAACGCCAGCCAGATGCCGAGCAGCTGCGTCGACCACGACAGCAGGCCGGCGCCGAGGCTCCACGCGGCGCGGCGCGGTGACCGCAGCAACTCGAGGCCGCTCGCCATGCCGTGCAGCACGGCCTCGGCGGACCGCAGGAAGCTCGTCCAGCTCGAGGGGGCGGGCGCCGCAGGGCGAGCATCCGGTCGCCGGCGACGACGCCATCGCGCCAGCAGCTCGACGCCGATAACGCCGACCAGGAGGGCAACGACGGCGCCGGTCAGCGCGACGACGCCGTCAGTGATCTGGCGTGGCACGTTCGGCAACAGGACGATCATCAGGATCACGAACGCAACGAGGGTGATGCCGAGGATGATCTGCTCCATCACGAGCGTGCCCGCAATGGTCGGCATCCGCAACGCGACGCCCTCATCCTTCTGGATCCGGCGGCGCAGCACGAACATCCGGCCGACCTCCCCGAGGCGCGCGACGAGTGCCGCGTTCAGGAGGAAACCGACGAAGATCGCGGGGATCACCTGGCGGTAACGGAACTTCGGGTGGTCGGGGATCATGTCGAGGCTGGCCTTCCACACGACCCCTTTGAACCAGACGGATGCGAAGTTGGCGATCAGCGCGGCGATCACGAGCGGCACCGACAGCGTCTGGAAGATCTTCCACGCGTCGATGATCTGCTGCCGGTCGGTGCGGTGGAAGATGACCGTCACGATCGCCGCGACGCCGAGGACGACGAAGGCGATGCGCTTCCAGGAGGTTTGCCGTTCCGGGGCGAGCGCCGCCAGTTCTGAGACCGTGACGGGTGTCAGGCCGGCGGCCGCGACGGCGCGCAGGATTTCAGGCAGCGCATCGGCGGTCTGGCTGCGGTCGGCCGTTCCATTGCCGTCGGCATCGTGGAGCAGCAGGATCGCGCCGGGACGCAGCGCCTTCCGGGACCGCGCCGCGATCGTGTCCGCGCCCGGTTGCGCGGTGTCGAATACGCCCTTCGTCCAGCCGACGACGCGGTAGCCGAGCCGGCGGGCGACGCGGACGACGATCGGGTTGCGGAAGCCGTGCGGTGCCCGGAACAACCGGGGCGGCCGGGCTCCGGATGCGAGCAGCAGCCGGTGCGTCCGCAGCAGCTCGCGCGTGATCTCGTGTGCGCTGGCGAAAACGAGGATCCCGTGGCTGTAGGTGTGGTTCGCGACCTCGTGCCCCTCGCGCACGATCCGCTCCACGATCTTCGGGTGCTGCTCCGCGTGACGTCCGAGGACGAAGAACGTCGCCCGCGCATCGGCGTCGCGGAGGGCATCGAGAACGCGTGGCGTGGTGTCGGGAGACGGCCCGTCATCGAACGTGATCGCGACGACGCGGTCGTGGACGCCGGTACCGTCGACGACCCGCCCGAAGATCGGTGCGTTCGGCGCGAAGCAGGCGACTGTGATCAGCACAAGCGCGCTCGCAAACGCCACATCGATCAGCCACGCGATCGGGCCGATCCCCGCCTGCACCACCGCCGCGTCGAGCAAGGCCGTCGCCGCCGCGGCGACCAGCGCGCAGAGGACGTACCGCGTCAGGACCTGTCGTTTGGTCAAAGGATGCTGCCTCAGCGCCGGCCGCGCATGAGCTCTAGATAGTAGTCCTCGAGTTGTGCTGCGACCTTGGGCCAGGCGTACTGCGTGACAGCCGTGCGGCGGCCTTCGCGACCCATCCGAGCGCGTTCTGCGGGTCGGTCGAGCTGGTAGAGGAGCGCCTCGGCGAAGCGAGTGGCGTCATCGGCCGGGTGAATCATCAGTCCGTGCTTGCCGTGCTCCATCAGGAGCTGGAATCCGGAAATACGGCTGGCAACGATCGGCCGGCCGCAGCTCATTGCCTCGAGCAGCACCATGCCGAACGACGCCCGATTGCACGGCGTGCAATGGACATCTGCACTCGTGTAGTAGCGCGGCCGCTCCCAGTCGACGCGGCCGGCCCAGTGGACGTCGCCCTGCATGTCGTCGGGCACGCGCTTCTGGTAGTAGCTCTTGAGCGGCCCGTCGCCGACGATGACGAGCCGCACCTCCGGCCCCCACTCGCGCCGGACGCGCACGAACGCGTCGATCATGGTGCCGAGGCCGTTCCGCGGATCGAAGCGGCCGAGGAACAGGATGTTCATCCGACCGTCCCGCAGGTGCTCGATCGGGTCGGCATCAGGAGTGAAATGTCGCTCGTCGATTCCGTTCGGGATCACGGTGTAGTCGTAGGGAAAGTACGGGACGAGCGAGCCGATACAGGCCTCGGACACCACGATCTTGCCGTCCAGGCGGCCGATCGAGGTACGCATCGCGCGACCGAACACGTCAAGCAGCGGTCCGGGCGAGAACACCGAGTGGAACGTCCCGACGGTGATCGCCGAAGCCGGTGCGGCGAAGGGTGCCAGCATCACGAACCCCGGGTTGTACGGCGCGTGCGTGTGAATCACGTCGAACCGCCGCTCGCGGAACAGCCGCTTCATCTTGCCGATCATCCGGAAGTCGAGCGTGTGCAGCGTCTGGGATGCGTTCCCGTAGAGGCGCAGCGCCTGTCCCATGCGGATGATCTCGAACGACGCGTCGCGTGCGACTGGGGCCGGATCGCCGTCCGCCACCGCCGGCGGCCGGAACAGGTTCCCGGTGATCACGGTGACCTCGTGGCCTCGCGCACTCAGGTTCGTGGCCTGTCCGTGCACGTGCTCCGTGATCCCGCCGAGCTGCGGGTAGTAGTAGTCCGTCAGGATGGCGATCCGCACAGCCCGAGAATGCTAGCGGAAGCGCCATCTTTGGCACTGTCTGCTGCCGAGTGCCAATGTCGGTATACTGGGCGCGTGCCGATCTACGAGTACCGCTGCACGAACGGGCATCAGTTCGACGTCATGCAGCGCATGAGCGACGAGCCGCTGACGGCGTGCACCGAATGTGGCGCACCCGTCCAGAAGGTGCTGAACGCGCCCGCGATCCACTTCAAGGGCTCGGGCTTCTACAACACCGATTACGGCCGCCGCAACGGATCGAAGTCGTCCGAATCCTCGAGTTCGGAGGGCGGTGGCGCCGACAAGAGCGGCGACAGCTCCTCCTCCTCATCGGGTTCCGGCTCGAGCGACTCGAGCTCCTCGTCCTCGGGCTCGGGAGGCTCTTCCTCCTCCTCGTCGTCGTCGGGTTCGAGCTCGGGCACGGGCTCGGGCTCCTCGAAAAGCGACTAGCCCGTGCGGCCAGTGGTCGTGGTGCTGCTCGCCACCACCCTCGCAGCCTGCGGCGGAGCGAGCACGCCGAAGACCATCGATCCCGCATCGGTCGAGCAGACCGTCCGCGCCGACGTCGTCCGCCAGGGCGGCGCGCTGAAGACGATCACGTGCCCCGCCGACCTCCAGGCGAAAGCCGGCATCACCTTCGACTGCGCGATCGTGCTCGAAGACGGCACGAAGGCCGTCGCGCACGTGACGATGACGACGGCCGAACGGTTCGACTTCACGACGGCGAAGGCGTCGTGAGGGTGTGGGCGCGTATGTCGATTGCACGGAACGCTCCGTGCAATTGGCCGCTTACGAACAACCGGGGCTGAACGGGTTCTTCGCGTTCCGCTTGCGTGGCGCGGTATCGCCCAGGAACGCCGAGACCACGTCACGGTTC
>JBBQFB010000158.1:0-9298 GCA_038321545.1 Gaiellales bacterium | reverse complement strand
CAACGGCGCCGTCCTGCAGGTCGTCATGGTCGCTCCGGACGGACAGCGTCTCGACGCGGCCGAGAACAAGGCGACGATCGACTCCGCGCTCGCGATCGCGGGCAAGGCCGACTTCGCGACCGAGGTGACGGGCCCGTTCGCGGACGAGAACCAGCGCTTCTCGAAGACCGATCCCCGGATCGGCTACGCCGAGGTGCAGTTCTCGAAGGACGGGTTCCAGCTCGACCGGCCCGCCATGCTCGCCCTCGAGAAGAAGGTCACGGCAGAGCTCGCGAAGACGAACATCGCGGCCGAGTACACCGGTGACGCCGAGCAGGCGCCTCCGGAGCAGGGTGCGAGCGAGCTGATCGGCTTCGCCGTCGCGCTGCTCGTGCTGCTGGTGGTGTTCCGCACGCTGATCGCGGCGAGCGTGCCGATCGTGTTCGCCCTGATCTCGGTCGGCACGGCGTTCGGTCTGCTGTTCCTGCTGGCGAACCTGACCGACTTCAACACGATCACGCCGATCCTGATCTCGATGATCGGCATCGGTGTCGGCATCGACTACACCCTGTTCATCGTCACCCGGTTCAGGCAGGCGCTGCATGACGGCATGCCTGCCCCGGAGGCCGCCGCGTACGCCTCCGCCACGGCCGGCCGCGCGGTCATCTTCGCCGGCGTCACGGTCGCGATCTCGATCACCGGCCTGGCCGTGATCGGCATCCCGTTCGTGACCAAGCTCGGCATGGGCGGCGCTCTGGGCGTGCTCACGGCCGTGCTGTACGCGACGTTCCTGCTGCCCGGCCTGCTGTCCCTGATCGGCACGCGCATCGATCGGCTCCGGGTGCCGTTCCTGCCGGAGAGTGACGAGTCCGAGGCGGCCCGGAGCGGCACCCTGCTCGGTCGCTGGGGCGCGTTCACCGTGAAGCACTCGGCGCCCCTGCTGATCGGCGCCGTCGCGCTGCTGATCATCATGGCGATCCCGATCGTCGGCACCCGGCTCGGCACCGCCGACGCCAGCACGGCGCCGAAGGACTCGTCGGCACGCAAGGCCTACGACCTGCTCACGCAGGGGTTCGGGCCGGGCTTCAACGGCCCGATCCCGGTCGTCGTCGTGCAGAACAACGACCCGCAGGCGTCCCAGAAGGTCTTCGACGCCGCGAAGCAGCTGCCGGCCGCGGCCGTGTCGTTCGTCCAGGCGCCGATCCTGAACAAGACCAAGGACGTCGGCCTGGTGATGATCTCGCCGGCCACCGCCCCGCAGGCGTCGGAGACCGACGACCTGATCAAGCTGCTCCGTGACACGACCGTTCCGGGCGCGCTCACCGGCGGCGACGCGACCGCGTACGTGAGCGGCCAGAACGCCGCGTTCATCGACATCGGCGACCGGATCTTCTCGCGCGCGCCGTGGTTTCTGCTGTACATCATCGGCGTCACGTTCATCGTGCTGGCGATGGCGTTCCGGTCAGTCGTGATCGCCCTCAAGGCGGCCATCACGACGCTGATCTCGGCCACCGTCGGCTTCGCCATCCTGACGCTGGTGGTGAAGATGGGCACCGGCATCACGCTGATCGGTCTGGATCGGACCGGCCCCGTCGAGAGCTTCGTCCCACCGATCGCGTTCGCGATCCTGTTCGGGCTCTCGATGGACTACGAGGTGTTCCTGATGAGCCGGATCCGGGAGGAGCACATCCACGGCAAGGAGACGAAGGAAGCCGTGCGGGCCGGTGTCGGTGCGATCGGCCGGGTGGTGTTCGCGGCTGCGGTGATCATGTCCGCGGTGTTCTTCGCGTTCCTGCTGACGCCCGACCGGGTGTCGAAGGAGTTCGGCCTGCTGCTGGCCGTCGCGATCCTCACCGATGCGCTGCTGATGCGGCTGACGGTCGTGCCGGCCTTGCTCTCGCTGCTCGGCGAGAAGTCGTGGTACATGCCGAAGTGGCTCGACAAGCTGCTGCCGAACATCACGATCGAGCCGCCCACCGAGCCGCACGCTCCGCCGGTCGTTGTGCCGGAGTCGGCGGCCGCGCCGGGCCTGACCTGATCGAGCGGCCGGCGGACGTCCTGAACGGGCGTCCGCCGGTCAGCTCCGAAGCGCTCGGAAGCGGTCGATCGCAAGCACGCCGCGGCCGCCGCGGACGGCGCCGAGGCGGATCGCATCGACGGCTCCGGGGGCGGCTACCGCCACGCCCGCGCGACCGTTCACGAACAGCGTCGACCGGCCGTGGGCGAAACGCAGCACCAGCCTCACAGCACCGCGCGGCAGCGTCCGCCAGCGCCCGCCGGCCCGGATCCCGCCCCGCCGCAGGTCGACCGCGGCCACGGGGGATCCCGACGTCCCTTCCAGCTCGAGCAGCCGGACGGTGCCGTGCAGCCCGCTGGCACGCACGACCAGCGAGACCTCGAGCGCCTGCTCCGCGATCGGAGCGGTGTTCTCGAGGTAGGCGGGATGCCTGCCGGGCCGGACGTCGAGTCCGTACCGGCCGGCCAGCGCGGCGCCCCGTGTGACGCGGACCGCGCCCCGTCTCGTCCACGCGCCGAGGCCGTGCTCGAAGCCGTCGTCGAGCACCGTCCGCGCCACCACGAGCCGCACCTGGCGCCACTCGCTCCAGGTTCCGGCCGCGTCTCGCGCCCGCAGCCCGATCACGTGGTCGCCGGCCGACCAGCCACGGCCGTCGGCCTGCACGACCAGCACCTCGTGCGGCCCGTCGAAGGCCCCGTCGGCGGCGGCGACGGTGCCGAGCGTCGTCTGCGCGGCGGTGATCGCGGTCGCGTCGTCGGCGGTGGCGGTCACCACGACACCGCCGGCGCTGCCCCGGCTCGCGACGGCACTCGACAGCACCGGCGGCACGCGGTCGATGGTGAACGACACCGGCCGCGGCCGCGACGTGTTGCCGCTGTCGTCGGTGGCGAGCAGCACGGCGACATGCGGCCCGTCCGCCAGAGCGTGGGGGTCGGTCGCGGCCGCGATCGCGCCGTTCGGACCGATCGCCACTGGCGCCGCGGCGCCGCCGTCGACCGATAGGGTGGCGTCTGCGACCGTGCCGGCCAGCCGTGCGCCGGGCACATCGTCGGTGACCGAGGCGCTGACCGTCACCAGCGTGGCGCCATCCGAGATGGCCGGCGTGACGGAGAGGGCCGTGAAGATGGGCGGCGTCACGTCGAGCGGAGCGGGGAGGGCCGACTCGAACGCCGCCAGCGCGTCGACGCGGCCGGCGCCGGTGCCCGGCGAGCCGAGCGGGTAGGCCGTCGTCATCACGGCCAGCGCCTGATCCGCCGGCGTCATGCCGGGGTGGCGGGCGAGCAGCAGGGCGAGGGTTCCCGCGACGTGGGGAGCTGCGAAGGACGTGCCGCTGGACGTCTGCCACAGGCCCATTCGATCGGCCGTCCGGACGTCGGTTCCGGGCGCGGCGAGGTCGGGGAACGCACGGCCGTCGCAGGGCGAGACGCCACGTGCCGACTCTGGCCGGGCGGCGGTGCCGGCGGCGTCCAGCGCGCCCACCGCGAGCGCCTCGGGCAGCGTCGCCGGGCTGGAGGGGATGTTCATCTCGTTCCCGGCCGACACCACCGTCGTGATGCCCGCCGCCTGCAGCGCCGCCATGTCCGGCTGGAACGTGGTCGGGCAGCCTGTGGCGACCTCGCCCCAGCTCGCGTTCACGATCGCCGGCGCATCGGCCGTGTCCGGGTCGCCGTCGGGATCGAGGGCCCACTGGAAGGCCGCGTGGACGGCGCTCGCCGACGCGTTGCAGGAGCCGTCGAAGATCCGCGCCGCGATCACGTTCGCGTCGGGTGCGACGCCGTAGGCGAGGCCGTCATCGTCGAGGCCGCCGGCGATGACGCCGGCCACCCCGGTGCCGTGGCCCGAGCAGGAGCCGGCCGCGTCGACCGGCGTGGCGTACGTGCCGTAGGCGTCCAGCCAGTCGTGGGCGCCGCCCCGGTAACGGGCTTTGAGCACCCCTTCACCGTCCAGCCCGGTATCGAGGATCGCAACGGTGACGCCGCCGCCCGCCGTGCCGGCGAAGACGCCGCCCCCGCCGTGGCTCCACACTGCCGGCGCACGGAGCAGGTCGATGCCCGGCTCGGCGGCCGGCCGCAGGTTGGTGGCGTCGGACGTCACGGAGGCGACGTCGCTGCGCTTGCGAAGCACGTCGATGACCGACCGCGGCGCGGTGACGGCGTACCCGCCCACGATCCACAGCGGCCGCGCCGTCACGGCTCGGCCGGCGAGCGCGCGGCGCAGGCCGCGTCCGCGGGTGTCGAGGTCGCTCGCCAGGGCGCGTGCCAGGACCGGGCCGCGCGCGGCGGGCGAGCCGCCGAACGGATGGAGGGCGGGCGCACCGCCGCGGAGCGTGACGATGACCGTCTCCACGGGGTCGGTGGCGGCGAAGGCCCCGGCCGGGAACGCCAGCAGCGCGACCAGCACCAGCGCCGTCCGCAGCCGCCGCCGGTACCCGACGGCGGCGAGGACCACGAGCGCCAGTAGCACGATGCCGAGCGGCGTCGTCAGCGGTGCCAGCCGGCGGCGCGATACCACCGGCGGTGCCGCCGCCGTCGCTCCGCCGGTCGTCCACCTGACGGCCGCGGACACGGGCATGCCGGGTCGCTGCACGTCGACGCGCATGTCGAGCGCGCCGGCGCGGGCGAGCTGGACGCCGGCCACCTGCCACTCGGTGTCGGCGGTGGTGCGGGCCTCTGCCGTCAGCCCCGGCAGCGTCAGCCGGACGCCGGTGACGGGCGCCGGGGCGGGACGCCGGGTGTCGATCACGCGGATGGTGACGAAGTTCGGACCGGGCCGGTTCGGCTTCACCTCGACGCTCACGATCAGGTCGTTCAGCTGCTGCGTCTCGATCACGGAGGCGGTGGCCGGCTCGGGCGGCGCGAACTGCGTTCCGCGGGCGGGCGCACCGGCGGCCAGCACGGCGGCCGCGCCGAGGGCGAGAACCAGCAGGGTGGCCTCGACGCCGACCGCACGACGCGCGCGTGCGGGCCGGTCGGTCGCGAGCGCCTTGCGGGTCGCCAGCGCCATCGCGGCCGCGGCGAGCAGCAGGGCCGACTTCACGAGCACGAATCGCCCGTAGGTGCTCGTCAGCAGCGCGTCGACGTTCACCACGTGCCGGCCAAGGGCGAGCAGACCGGTGATCACGAGGCCGGCGACGGCCGGGGCCAGCACCGGCGCCAGCCGCCGCAGGAGCCCGGTGGCGGCGCGACGACGGACGGCGATTGCCGCCGCCATCACGGTTCCGGCCCACAGGCTCGCGCAGCCGAGGTGGACGGCGATCACGAGCGCGGGCACGATTCCCAGCGCCGCCGCATGCGATCCGAGCGCCAGCGACGCCGCCGCGGCAGTGGTGGCGGCGACGGCGATCCGGGGCCGCCGCGGCGCCAGCACGAGGCCCGCGACGACGGCCAGCGCCATCGCGATCGCGGACCGCCCGGCGCCGCTCGCCGCCACCACCGCCAGCGAGCCGGCGGTGGAGACCTGGATTCCGACCAGGGCAGCGGCGGCGGCGATCGCGCCCGCCGCGGCTGCCCGCTCCAGGCGGGGGAGCGCCGGCGATCCGAGCGCGCGCAGCACGAGCGACCCGGTCAGCAGCGCCAGCAGCGCGAGGGCGAGCCACCGGACCAGCGACTCGCCGGGCCGCGGCTGCGGCTCGGAGGCGACGTGCGGCGCGGGCGCGGGCGTCGCCGCGCCGGAACCGAACACGACCTCGCCGCCGACGACGTGCAGGTCGTCGGCCGACAGCGTCTCCCACACCAGCCGGTAGGTGCCGTCGGGCAGCTTCGGCACGGCGGCCGTCAGCGTGGCGCCGGTCAGCTTCGGGTCGAGGTGGAAGCGGCGGCCGTCGGAGGCGTACAGGTCGAGCGATGAGCGGGCGGCGACCACGGGCTCGCTGAAGGCGAGCTTGACCTGTGCCGGGGCGTCGAGGACCGTGACGCCGTCGGCGGGAACGGCCGAGATCAGCTGGGCGTGCGCGGCGGCAACCGCCGGCACGGCGAGGAGGACGGCGATCGCGGCGACGGCTGTGAGCAGGCGATGCCTCACCGAACCGTCACGCCGTCGAGGCGCAGCTTGCCGATTGCGACCGACACGCGGCTGCCCCGATGGAGCAGCCCGCCCGAGTTGCGGAACAGCATGTAGTAGCCCTCGCCGTCCTTCAGGTTCGAGTCGCCGGGAGTCATCGAGCGCGTGTCGAGCACGCGGCCGGTGGCGTCATCGACCAGCTTCACGCGCTCGCGCGAGAGGTGGCCGATCACGGGCTCGGCGCGGGTCGTGTCGAGGATGACGAAGCGGACGTCGATCAGGCCGCCCTGGACGGCGAGCGTCGCGCGCACGAACCGCAGACCGTAGCCCGCCTCGATCTCGGGGCTGACGGGTGCGGGGCCGGCCTTCGGCAGGGGCGCCGGGCCGGGGTCGGCGCGGACGCCGGTCGTGATGGCGAAGGCCGCGACCGCTGCGATCGCGATCGCGAGGCCGGGGATGGCAATGGAGCGGAGGGAGGGCATCGGGGTAGGCTCCGGTCGGTTGGGGCTGGGCTGGAAAGGGGGGGCTTGTCGGAGGTCGCACGTGGTGCGGTCGGGAGTCCCGAGGCTCCAGCGCCCTGCGGCGCTGGAGCCTCGTCAGGCCCCCCGGCCCGTCTAGTGACGGGCGTCAGGAGATCGGTGCGGATCCGGGCTTCGGAGCAGCGGCTGGCTTGCTCCGCTCGCCCATCCGGCTGCGATCTCCTGACGCCTGCCAGTCATGTCGTCGAGTTGAAGTCGTCGACGATGAGGTTGCCTCGAGTGCGAGCGTTGCCGCCGCCGACCTGGCCGAGCCGCGCAGACTCGATCATCTGGCCGGCGTTGGCGAGCTTGGTCACGCTGGCCGCGAGCTGGCCGTCGATCCAGAGGCCGGCTTCCCCGTCCTTGGCTCCGAACCAGGCCACCGAGATGGCGTGGCGCTTCGCCGAGAGCAGGGTCTGGGACGACTCGACGGCCCGGCCGTGCCGGAGCGTGACGAGCCGTACCACCTGGCCACCGGATGCGCCCGTCCGCCGCTGGACGGCGAGGGCGGTCTTGCCGTGCTGGTCGACCGCGGCGAACACGGTCTGCCAGGCACCGCCGGTGCTCGAGGTGCCGGTCGCGATCGAGAACGACGCCCGGTAGCTGGTCGCCTTGCGCGGGGCGGTGTCGGTCAGGTACGCCGCCTTGCGGCCGAGTGCGATCCGGAGGCCGTACCGGCCATGGATCCTGGCCGCGGACGAGACGGTCACGCGACGACCGCCGACCCGGCTCCAGTGCTTCACACGGCCGGCCTCGAAGCCGTCGCCGAAGATGCGCGGGAACGCCACCTTCACCCGGGCCGAAACGATCGCCGACCAGTTGCCGGCACCGTCGCGAACACGAGCCTTGATGGTGTGGACGCCGGGCGTCCAGCGCTTGACCGAGGTGGTCGCGGCGACCTGCTCGGCCTTCTCGTCCAGTGCCCCGTCCGTGGCGCGCAGGGCCGTGCCCTTGCCAAGGCCGGGGTCGGTGCCGTCGAAGAACTCGGCGGCGGTGATGCCCTGGGGGTCGCTGGCCGAGAGCCGAACTGCGAGGACGTTGCGGGCGCGGGTGCTGACCCGGGCCAGGGCGGCCTCGCCGGGAGCGTGGATGTCGACCAGCAACGGCGCCGTGATGATGGGGTTGGTGCGATCGAGGTCGACGAGGCCATCGCCGCAGGCCGACCAGTTGCCGGCGCCGTCACGGGCCCGCACGTGGAACGCCTTGTGGATGACTGCTGCACCGACCGGCGGCAGCCAGCGATTCAGCTCCGACAGGGGCACGTACGCGAAGCCCACCTCGTTGCCGGTCGACCAGGAGCCGTCCTTCGGATCGAGCCGGGCGCCGCTGATCCCGGGCGCGCCGGCGACGGTGGTGCAGAACGCGTCGTCGAACGAGCCGCGCATGCCCTTGATCAGGGAGACCGAGTCGGTCGCCGTACCCCGGACGCGGATCGCCCAGATGTTCGGGTCGAACGTGAGCGTGCCGTTGTTCATGTTCGTGGGCACGCCGCCGAACGGGTGCGCGGCATCCGCCGGCAGGCGCTGCTCGACCACGACGCCGGACAGGGCCGGTGGCGAGGCGTCGACGGTGAACACGACGTTGGTCGCAGCCGACGTGTTGAGGAGGCTGTCGGACGCCGTCACGGCGACGGTGTGCGGGCCCTCGGGCAGGCTGGCGACCGGGATGGTCAGATCGACCGGCACGGTCACGCCCGGATTGGCGATCGCCACCGTGGTGACCGCTCCGCCGTCCAGCTGCCACGTGACGTTGGTGACGTCGGACTCGCCGAGGTAGTGATCGCTGGCGCTGCCAGTGATCACGAGGCTCTGGTTCGGGTTGACGATCGGCGGCGCGGCCGAGATCGTCAGCTCCGGCGCCACGTTGTCGACGATCAGCTGGACCGCCGAGATGGCGCCCCAGGTGGTGCCCTTCTGGGCCTGCACGATCAGGTAGTGCTGACCTCCGTTCGCGATCGCCGCGACGTCCGCCTCGGTGAGCGTGAGGGTGAACGCGCCGTTCGAGTTCAGGATCGCCTGGGCGGCTCCGCCGGGCAGGGTGTCGATGGCGTAGCGAATGCCGTCAGCGGCCGTCTCGGCGCCGGCGATTGCCCGGCATTCGAGGGCGTAGCCCGTGACCGTGAACACGGTCGTCGTCGCGCTCGGCGAGCCGAGGTTGGCGATGTGACCGGTGGGCGGCGTGTTGAGGCCGTTGACGGTCGGCGGAATCACGCCGGCCGCGCCGGTCGGGCAGGTGGGCAGCCCGAGCGTGCCGCCGACGGCGAGGTAGGCGAGCATGTCGTCGCCGACCACGCCGAGCCCGCGGCCCTCGTCGAACACCGGGTACGTGAAGCCCGCCTTGGCGGCGTCGTTCGGCACCTCGATCAGCGTCTCGGCCGTGCCGCCGGCCGGCAGCGCCGTGACGACGCCGGTCTGCTGCTGATCGACGTTCGTGAGCAGGTTGGCGAGCGGCTGGCCGTTCGTCCCGATCCGCGTCTGGTGCATTCCGAGCAGGCCGGCCCAGTGGTTCTCGGCGCCGGCGTTGACGTAGCGGACGAGGACCTTCTGGTTCTGCGCCGCCGGAATTGCATGCGCCGTCGGCAGGCCGTTGACCAGCACGAACTTCGGGTCGTAGTTACGGAGGTTGAAGGTCGTCGGATCGGCCAGGGTGTTGAGCGCCGGGTCGATCTCGCTCAGCACCAGGACGTCCTCGGTGTTGTATGCGGTGCCGGCGGCCGAGTAGGCCTGGCCGGGCGTCGTCGGGAGCACGACGAGTGCGCCGGCGAGGCCCATCGCGACCTGCTGCT
>JBBQFB010000157.1:0-9441 GCA_038321545.1 Gaiellales bacterium | reverse complement strand
GCGCCCCACACGGTGCCGAACGACGCGAACGCGAGGCACAGCAGGGGGACGTTCTGGGCGGGCCGCTGCTGCACCCGCGAAGCGTACGCGTGCCCGCCGCCGCTAGTGTCCCGCGTCGGAAGTTCGCGGACATCTCGGAGGCCACGGAGCGGCGCCTGGAAACCCGCCGGGGGACCCGGCGGACTGCGTCGCAGACCCTCGGAAAGGCGTCCCGCCTTCCTCTCGGGCCCGCTCCTTGCCAGGCTTGTCCGTGGCGCGAGCTGTCAACGAACTTCCCACGCGGGACACTAGGTCCCGGCCTCCATCGTCTCGCGTCGGCGCCAGACCATCCAGCGCTCGTGCTCGAACTGGGGCATCGGCGACGCCGCGGGCAGGTCGGTCTCGAGCGCGAATGCCGGATCCAGCAGCGCGTCGAGCTCGGATCGTACGATCTCGTACGGCGGCCCGCCGCGCTTCTCGCCGATCTCGAAGTAGCCGGCCAGCAGCCCGCCCGGCCGCACCAGCTCCGCGATCCGTCGGCCGTACGTGGCTCGCGTCCGCGGGTGCAGCGCGCACAGGAAGGCGCGCTCGTAGACGAGGTCGAACGGCGGCTCGTCCAGCTCGAACACGTTGGCCAGGCGGACTGCGACGGGGGATCCCTCGAGCTGACGCCGGGCGAGCGCCACCGCCTCGCTGCTGAAGTCGACCGCGAGCACGCTCCAGCCGGAGTCCGCGAACACGAGGCACTCCGACGTCCAGCCGCAGCCCGGCACCAGCATGCGTCCGCCCGCCACCGGCGGCGGGCCGATCGTCAGCGCCTCGGGCGGCGACTCGTTCGGCTGCCACGGCGTGGATCCCTCGCGGTAGAGCCTGTCCCAGAACGCGGGGTCGGTGCTGTCGGTCGCCACGCGAAGAGTATTGCCGCTCCCTTCCTCGAGCACGACGCGTTGGCGGCATACGGGCCATACTCCCGGCGACAAGCCTGTCGCACCGGGAGGAGCCTCCATGCATGTCCGAAGGTCCGTGCTCGCGTCCTTGACCGCCACCGCGGCGCTGCTCGCGGTCGGCGCGGGACCGGCCGTTGCCGGGGACCACTCCAAGGCACCGGCCCTCTCGCCGCCGATCGCCCAGGGCCTCGCCGGACCGCTGCAGCTGGCGGTCGGCGACCACGGCTCGATCTACGTCTCGCAGTCCTTCGCCGGCTTGCTGACCAAGTTCAGTCGCGGCGGCCGCGCCGACATTGCATCGAACCCGGGCGGCGAGATCTCCGGGGTCGACCTCGGTCGGCACGGCGAGGTCTTCTACACCTCGCAGACCTCGACCGAACAGGGCGTCGTCACCGCCAGCGCCCTCAACCGGCTGCGCCACGGCGGGTCGTCCGTGGTCAGCGACATCCTGGCGTACGAGACGGCCAACAACGTCGACCAGGGCGTCGCGTACGGCTTCCAGACGATCGCCGCCGACTGCGCCGCGCAGTGGCCGGTCGACGTCCTCGGGCCGCCCCAGTACACCGGCGTCGTCGACTCCCACCCGTACTCGGTGGCCGTCGCCGGCCGGCACCACTTCGTCGCCGATGCGGCCGCGAACGCGATCTTCGACATCTCGTCGAACGGAGACATCCGCACCGTCGCCGTGCTTCCGCCGCAGCCGACCGTCGTCACCGCTGAAGCCGCCGCGGCACTCCAGCTGCCCGTGTGCACGGTCGGGCTGACCTACAACTTCGAGCCTGTGCCGACCGACGTCGAGATCGGGCGCGACGGCGGCCTCTACGTGACCACGCTGCCGGGTGGCCCGGAGGACGCGAGCCTCGGCGCGCGTGGCTCGGTCTACAGGGTGAGCCCGTGGTCGGGCAAGACCCGGAAGATCGCCGGCGGCCTTCTCGGCGCCACCAACCTGGCGCTCGGCAAGCACGGCGAGATCTACGTGTCGGAGCTGTTCGCCAACCGGGTCTCGCGGATCGTGCACGGCGCCCCGCAGACGCTGATCGACGTCGCATCGCCCGCCGGCCTGGAGTTCGCCGATGGCAAGCTCTATCTCGGCTACGACGTGTTCGCCAACGGCTCGATCGCGACCATCGACATCGGAAACGGCCGGCACGGCCAGTCCGATCATCACGGGCACCGTGACACCAGGGCCAGCCGTGCCGCGAAGAGCAAGCTGCTGCGCGCGCTGTCCCCGTGGGGTCACCGGTCGTGACGTAAGGCATCGCCGCCCTGTCCGCGCCCCGCGCGGACAGGGTGGCCGTGCCTGCGGTCGGCCGGGCCGTTCGCATGCCGGACGCGCGGAGCGTGCGGGTCGCGGGCCAATCGCGCGGAAGTGCGCCGTACCTACCAACGCGGTGCCAGGCACCGGATTGTCGGCATCGGCGGGCGAACCCGAGTTCGCGGGGCTGGGAGCGCACGCCCGACGCGCGGAGTGTGCCGCGAGCGCGACACCGAGCGCGGAAGCGCGCCGTACCTACCAGTGCGGTGCCAGGCACCGGATTGTCGCGTACGCGCGCGAGGCCGGGCCTCCCGGCTTGACCGGGCCGGGAACCGGCCCCACGATGCACCGCCGTGACCCGGCATCAGCGCCTCGTCTTGCTCGCCGCGATCCTCGGCTCAGGCATCGCCACGCTGGACGGGTCGATCGTCAACGTCGCGCTGCCGTCGATCGAGCGGGATCTCGGCGGCGGGCTGGCCGGGCAGCAGTGGGTGTCGAACGCCTACCTGCTCGCGCTCGCGTCGCTGATCCTGGTCGGCGGCTCGCTCGGCGACATCTACGGCGAGCGCCGCGTGTTCGCGCTCGGGGTCGGTGCGTTCGGCGTGATGTCCGTCGCCTGCGCTCTGGCGCCGACCGTCAACACGCTGATCGTGGCGCGGGCCCTGCAGGGAGCCGCCGGAGCGCTGCTGACACCCAGCTCGCTCGCGATCATCGTGACCGCCTTCCCGCAGAAACAGCGAGGAGCGGCGATCGGATCGTGGACGGCGTGGGGCGCGATCGCGTCGATCGTCGGGCCGCTCGCCGGTGGCGCGATCGTCGACGCCGTCTCGTGGCGCTGGGTGTTCGGCCTCAACGTGCCGCTCGTGCTGGGCACGCTGCTGCTGATCTCACGGGCCGTGCCGCCGGCCAAGCATCTGGTCGGCCGGCGCGTCGACTTCCTCGGCGCCGGTCTCTGCGCGATCGGGCTCGGCGGCGTGGCGTTCGCGCTGATCGAGCAGCCGCGGTACGGGTGGGGGAGTGCCGCCATCCTCGTCCCGCTGGCGGCCGGCATCGCGGCGCTGGCGGCGTTCCTCGCGTACGAGCGCCACGCGGCCGAGCCGATGCTGAAGCTCGAGCTGTTCTCGCGCCGCAACTTCGCGGTCGGCAATGCCGAGACGTTCGCGATGTACGCGGGCCTCGCGATCCTGTTCTTCTTCCTGGTTATCTTCCTGCAGCAGGTGGCAGGCTTCACGGCGCTCGAGAGCGGCCTCACAACCCTGCCGGTGACGATCGTGATGTTCGTGCTGTCGCGGCGGTTCGGAGCCCTCGCCGACCGGTTCGGGCCGCGCCTGTTCATGGGCGCCGGACCGCTGATCGCTGCGGTTGGGATCCTGCTGCTCCTGCGGGTCGACATGCACACCTCGTACGTCGCCGATCTGCTGCCGGCGCTGCTGCTGTTCGCGCTCGGGCTGTCACTCACCGTCGCCCCGCTGACCGCCGCCGTGCTGGCCGATGTCGACGAGCACGACGCCGGCATCGGGTCGGCCGTCAACAACGCCGTTGCCCGGGTGGCCGGGCTGATCGGCGTGTCCGTGATCGGGGTGGTCGTTGCGAGCACCCTCGTCGGCGACACGTTCGCCGCGAACGCGGAGTCGGTGCGGGCCTTCCACGAGGTGGTCGTGATCTGCGGGGCGCTGGTGGCTGCCGGCGGCATGGCCGGAGCGATCGGCATCGTGAACCAGCGCCGCGACGTGAAGGCGGAAGGGTGCGCGGGCGGACAGCTGGTCGGCGCGCCGGAATCCGTCGGCGACGAGCCCGCATCGCTCGGGCCGCTGCGTCCGTAGGCCTGCCTCCCCCGTACGTACTAACTCTGTGGCGTATAACACTCTTTTGTAGTTTTACTGGGATATAACTCTCAAGTAGTGGCACGAAGCGTCGATAGAGAGTGCATGGGTTCCCCATCCTGACGACGAGGCGCGGACCCGAGAGGCGCCGCGCCTGGCGACTGAGCCGCAGAACGCTGATCGCCGTCGCCGTGATGGCACCGCTGGCCGTCGCCGCCTTCATCGGCACCCGCGACGCCGCCCGCCGTGATGCCGCGGCGTCCAGGGCGGAGCGCGCCGACCACGCGGCCGCGGGCCTCCAGGCGACGCTCGTCCGCGTCGGCGCCGACGTCCACAGCCTGGCGGGCATCTTCGCGACCGCCCGCGAGGTCGACGCCTTCGCGCAGTACGCGGCTCCCGGCCGCACCTCGCCCGGCCTCGTCGCGCTGGCCTGGGCGCCGCGGGTCACACCGGCCATGCGCTCGGCCTTCGAGCAGCAGTCCGGGTTCCCGATCGCCCAGGTCGGAGCCGACGGCTTCGCCGTGCCGGCTCCGCGCGACAGCGAGACCTTCCCGATTCTCTACGTCACGCCCGGCGAGCGGAACACTCCGCTGGTCGGCATCGACATCGCCGGACAGGCCGCGGTGCGCGACGCGTTGCGACGGGTGCTGACGAGCGGCGCCGAGCAGTCGACGTCGCCGGTCAAGCTGCCGCAGGGCGTCCCGGGCATCGTGCTCGTCGAGGGCGCCTACCAGCGCGGCGCCGCGACCAGCACGCCGGCCGAGCGCCGAGCCGCCCTGAACGGCTACACGGTCGGCATGTACCGCCTCGACCAGATCGGTGCCGCGGCGTTCGCTGACCTGGCCGAGTCGGAGATCTCCGTGCACGACGGCGTCGTATCCGCGTTCGCGCGCGGCGACGCGACCGGGGGCACCGCCCGCACCGTCACCTTCGCCGGTCGCGACTGGACGGTCGTCGTCCGCAGTGACGCCGGTGTCGCGACCAGCCTGCTGCCCTGGGTGGTGCTGGCCGGCGCGCTCCTGATCGCGCTGCTGGTGGCCGCGATGTTCGAGGGGGCCAGCCGCCGCCTCGCCTTCTCGGAGCGGCTCGTCGACCTCCGCACCGTCGAGCTGCGCGAGGCCCTCGCGCAGCTGACCGTCACGAACCAGCAGCTGGACGAGGCGCGCGCCGCGGCCGAAGAGGCATCGCGGATCGACCCGCTGACCGGCGTCTACAACCGCAGCCACCTCGTCGATCTCGTGCGCGTCGAGCTGAACCGCGCCGCGCGCGGCGGCACGACGCCCGGCATCCTCCTGGTCGAGGTCGACGGCTACCACGCGCTGGAGCTGTCACACAGCGAGGCCGCCGTCGAGGCGGTGCTGGTCGAGGTCTCCGCCCGGCTCGCGACCGTGCTTCGCTCCTACGATGCGCTCGCGCGCTGGTCGACGGCCGAGTTCGGCGTGCTCGCGCCCAACGCGCCCACCGACGAGACCCTGCTCGGCGTGGCCGAGGCGATGCGCCACGTGGTCGGATCGGCGCCGATCATCGTGGACGGCGCGGAGCAGTGGGTGACGGTCACCGTCGGCGCCACCCGGGCGACCGGCGAGGTGCCGACGTTCGAGGTGTTCGCCGTCGCCGACGGCGCCCTGGCCGCCGCACGCGCTGCGGGCCCCGACCGGTCACAGGTCGCCGACGCCGTGCTGCCGCCCCGTCCGCCCGACGCGATGCGCATCGTCAGCGCCTACTCCGCTGCCGTTGCGGTGCGGGAGGGGACGCCGGAGGGCCACACGGCCGAGGTCGCCAGGCTGGCCGCCGAGATCGCACAGGAGCTGACCGGCGACGACGACGTGGTCGAGCGGGCGCGTCTCGCCGGTCTGCTGCACGACATCGGCAAGGTCGCGCTGCCCGCCGCGCTGCTGGCGAAGATCGGACCGCTCGATGAGACCGAGTGGGAGCTCATGCACCGCCACCCGGCGATCGGCGAGGAGATCGCCCGGCGCCTGCCGGATCTCGCCCAGGCCGGGCCCGCCATCCGCCATCACCACGAGCGTCACGACGGCACCGGGTATCCCGATGGCCTCGCCGGCGCCGAGATTCCCGCCGAGGCGCGCGCCGTGGCGATCGCCGATGCCTACTGCGCCATGACCGCCGGCTCCGCCTGGCGCCTGCCCTACGACACCGAAGCCGCGCTCGCCGAGCTGCGGGCCGGTGCCGGATCCCAGTTCGATCCCGCCGCCGTGGACGCGCTGGAGCGCGCAACCACCGCCAACCATGCCGCTTGAACCGGCCCCCTTCTTGCCTTCTCACCTCCCGCATCCCCTTGTCCTTGCAGCCCTGCTGGCCCTCGCACTCGCATCGCCCGCCGCCGCGGCCGTCAACCGTTCCGCTGTCGCGACGGCGGCCGACGACGCGGCGGGCCTGAAGGCTGCCGAATCGGCGGATGCCGCCCTCACGGACGGCTCGATCAACGCGTTCGGCTTCGGCGTCGCGCGCCTGTCCACCGGCGCGAAGCTGCGGCAGGACCGGGAGACCCTCGTGAAGCGCCGGCTGGAGGCGTTCGCCACGCGCGGCAAGCGCGGCGACCAGTTCTTCCAGCAGACGATCCTGTCGCTGGATCGCGACGCGATGCAGAAGGCCCTCGAGGCCGACGTCACGGCACCGCTGCGGCCGGCCGCGATCGCGGCCACCTCGCCGACCAACACCGCGCCGCAGGTGCGCTGGCTGGCCGTCAAGAGCGCCGTCGCGTACCGCGTCTGGCGTGATGAGGAGGTCGTCGGGGACGTCAAGGAGCTCGTGTTCGTCGACGAGAAGGCAGCGCCCGACGCGACCTACGCCTACACCGTCAGCGCCCTCGACGAGGCCGGGAACGAGAGCCGCCGGTCGCGTTCCGTGGCCGTCACGTACGACGCGAAGGCGCCTGATCCGCCGAAGATGGAGCGGGAGCAGAAGCTCACGTCGAAGGCGCCCGTGCTCCGCTGGCGCGCCGGCAAGGGCATCGACCATTACCGCATCCGGCGGGACGGCCTGATCATCGGCCAGACGCGCCTGACGCTGCTCCGCGACGAGCTGGTCGCGGACGACGGCGAGCACACCTACGCCGTCAGCGCGGTCGACGCCGCCGGCAACGAGTCGAAGGACAGCGAGCCGGTCGACGTCCAGCTCGACACGAAGCCGCCCGAGGCGCCCGCCCTGCAGGCCGACTCGCCGACCCAGGTACCGCTGCTGCAGTGGCGCGAGGTCGAGGGCGCCGCCGTCTACCTCGTCCTCCGCGACAAGGAGGTCATCGAGAAGACGACCGGGCTGGAGTTCCGCGACGAGAAGGTCGGCGACGGCACGTACCGCTACCAGGTGGTCGCGGTCGACGAAGCGGGCAACTGGTCCGAGAAGCTCGGCGCCGTCGACGTCGCAGTCGATACGACGCCACCGGCCGCTCCGCGCGTCCGCGCAGCCGCATCGACGAGCGAGGTGCCGTCGCTGACCTGGCGCACGAAGGACGACGCCGTCCGGTACGAGATCGATCGCGGCGACGGCCGCAAGCCCGTGCGGACGACCGAGACGTCGTACGTCGACAAGCAGGCCGAGAAGGAGGGCGAGTACGTCTACCGCGTCACCGCCATCGACGCCGCCGGCAACCGCTCCGAGCCGTCGAAGGAGGTGCGGGTGCTCGTCGACCGCGGCGCGCTCCGCGCCCCGACCGATCTGACGGCCGATGAGAACCCCACGAAGGACAGCCCGTCGCTGCAGTGGCGCACCGTCGACGGCGCCAGGTACTACCTGGTGCTGCGTGACGGCGAGGTGATCGACAAGACCGAGAAGCCCGCCTACGCCGATACCGGCGTCTCCGATCCGGGCCGCTACTCGTACACCGTCGAGGCGGCTGACGAGGCCGGCAACGTGTCGGCGCCGTCCGACGGCGTGACCGTGTCGTTCCGCTCGTCCGGCAAGCCGCCGGAGACGCCCGACAGCCCGACCTCCGACGCTCCGGTCACCAACACGCCCGCGATCCGCTGGAAGCCGGTGCCGAACGCGGCCGGCTACGTGGTGGCCCGGGACGGCAAGGAGATCGGGCGGGTCGACGGGACCGAGTACACCGACAAGGACGTGGCGGACGAGGGCACCTACGCCTACTCGATCGCCGCGGTCGGGTTCGAGGGCGACAACAGCGACTTCGGTCCGGCGTTCGCCATCCTCGTCGACCGCACGGCGCCCGAGACCAAGCTGACCGAGACGCCCGGCGTCGTCCGCGACTCGGCCACGCTCGCCTTCATCTCCGACGACGACGCGGCCGTCTTCCGCTGCACCGTGGACGATGCGGCTCCGGTGGAGTGCACGAGCCCGCTCGAGCTGTCGAAGCTCGAGACCGGCGAGCACACCGTCACGGTCGAGGCCGTGGACGCGGCCGGAAACGCCGACCAGTCGCCGGCCGTCGCCACGTTTACGTCCGACGTCACCGCGCCGGCGGCACCCGCGCTGTCGGCCCTGGCCGACACCGACGTGAAGCTCGGCAGCCAGACCGGCGCCGTCAACCTGCACGTCGACGGCGACAAGGACGTGACAAGGATCGTCGTCACGCGCGACGGCGACCTGGTGCTCGACGGCCCGTCCGGCTCCGACATGCGTGACGCAGCCCTCCGCGACGCCAGCCGGTACACGTACTCGGCGATCGCCTACGACGAGGCCGGCAACGCCTCGGAGCCGGTCGAGGTGGCCGTCGAGACGCCCGATCGCACGGCTCCGTCGCCGAGCGAGAGCCTGGTCGCGGCCGGCTACCCGCCGGTCGTCACCTGGAACCCCGACCCCGGAACGACCTTCACGCTGACGCGTGCCGGCGAGCGCGTGGCGCGCCAGTCGGAGAACGCCTACACCGACGCCGACGCGCTCGACGCCGCCGCGCCCGAAGCGCCGGCGGCTCTCGTCGTCGCCGAGCGCGGTACCAACACCGTCACCGTCTCGTGGACGGCCGCGACCGACGCCGGCACGCCGTACCGCTACACGCTCCGCGGCGAGGATGCCGAGGGCAACCAGGGCGAGGAGTCGGCACCCGTCGACGTGACCGCCACGAGCGGCGTCGCCGTCTACCGCGTCACCGTCGACGGCACCGACGTGCCCGACACCGACGGCACCGCGATCGTGCTGCATGATCTCCGAGCCGACCGACGGCACGTCGTCGTCGTGCGCGCCGTCGACGCCGCCGGCAACGTCAGCCCGCCGTCCGAGGTGCTCGGCGTGGGCACGGACGCCGTGCTCGCACGGCCGACCGACCTCGCGGTCGCGGCTTCGCCGACCCGCACCAGCCCGGCGTTCACGTGGACGCCCGTCGCCGGCGCCGTCGGCTACGTCGTCCGCCGCGACGACGCGATCGTCGGCCGCCCGGCCACCGGCGCGTCGTTCGCCGACGCCGATCTGACGGCCGACGGCACCTTCTCCTACACCGTCACCGCGGTCGACGATCTCGGCG
>JBBQFB010000156.1:0-9464 GCA_038321545.1 Gaiellales bacterium | reverse complement strand
GACGATCGACTTGATCGCGAACATGTCCTTCGCCGAGCCGATCACGTCGGGCATCGAGAGCAGGTACGCGAAGCATCCGTCGAGCTCGTAGACCGAATCCTTGAGCGCCTCGTAGAAGGTCTGCCCGCGCGACATCTTGTCCGCCAGGTAGACCGCGATCAGCTCGGAGTCGTTGCCGGTCTGGAACCGGAACCCGTTGCCGATCAGCTGGCGGCGGAGCGTGTAGTAGTTGGTGATCTGGCCGTTGTGGACGATCGAGACGTCGGGAAACGGCTCGGCCCAGAACGGATGGCCGTAGGCGACGGCCGTGATCGACTCGGTCGCGAGGCGCACGTGGCCGAGGCCGTGGCTGCCGCGGAACCTGGAGATATGGTGGCGCGCATCGACCTCGGCGGCGCCGCCGGCGTCCTTGACGATCTCGAGCGAGTGGCCGACCGACTGGATCTCGATGCCGGGCGCGGCCGCCTCGATCGCGAGCGCGAGGCGCTTGATGTCACCGGTGTAGCGCAGCTCGAACCGCAGGAACCGGTCCTCGGCGCCGACCGCGTCGTCGGTCGTGATCTCGGCGTGCATGTCACCGCCCAGATCGCGCACGGCCGCGACGACGTTCTCGGCGTCGATCATGGCGCGCTTCGCGTCGGGGTGCCGGGCGCGCACGATCAGCCGCGACTCGTCGGGCTCGCCGTAGAGGGCGAAGCCGGTCGAGTCGGCGCCGCGGTGGCGCATCGCCTCGCACATCTTGACGAGCGACTCGCCGAGCGGGCCGGGCTCGTGCAGCAGGATTCCTGCGATACCGCACATCAGGCGACCTCCTCCGGCCGCCGGACGGCGGCCAGCAATCGAACCGTGGCCTCGTGGGCCTCGGAGATGTGGTTGCGGACGAGCTCGCGGACGCCGGCGGAGTCGCGCGCCGCGTAGGCCTCGAGGATCGTCCGGTGCTCGGCGTGCGTGCGGTCGGCGAACGCCTCGCCGGCCTGGGCGTAGTGCGAGAAGATGCGGAGCGCTGCCTGCTGAGACCAGACCAGGCCGAGCAGGTGCATCAGCAGACCGTTCTGGCAGGGCGCGCAGAGCCGGCGGTGGAACTCGCGGTTGAGCTCGAACGCCTCCATCGGATCGGCCGACCAGACGGCGGCGATGCGATCGCGCAGGTCGCGGAGCTCGGCCACGTCGGCGCGGGTGGCGACGGCGCACGCGATCGCAGCGGCGTGCGGCTCGAGCAGCTCGCGCAGCTCGTAGATCTCGAACAGGTCGCGGTCGGTGAACTCGGCCACGAACGCGCCCCGGTTCGGCTCCAGCCGCACCAGGCCGTCGCGCTCCAGCCATCGCAGAGCCTCGCGCACGGGGGTCTTCGAGACGCCCAGCTCGCGCGCCACCGCGTCCTGGTTGATCCGCTGGTTCGCGGCCAGCCGGCCACTCACGATCGCCACGCGCAGCGAGTCATGAATCGTCGACGTCAGCTCTTGTTCGGGTACGGTCAAGACGGATCGTCGCGGATCTTGACCCTTCGGAGGCGATCTGTCAAGATCGGCGACGATGAAGGTGGTTGTGATCGGAGCCGGGGCGATGGGTGCCCCAACGGCACAGGTGCTGGCCGAACGCGGCCACGCCGTCGTGCTGCTCGATCGCTACGGCGTGCCGAACATCCAGGGCGGTTCCGGCTTCGGTCTGCGCTCGTTCCGGCTGTCGCACAACGCCCGCGAGGACGTGCGGCTCGCGCTGCGCTCGCTCGAGCTCTACCTCGACCTCCAGCAACGCACGGGCCGCACGCTCTACACTCGGCGCGGCATCCTCCACCTGGGCGCCGTGGTCGAGCCGATGTCGCGCGCCTTCGCCGCCGAGAACGTGCCCTACCGCGACATCGACATCGCCGAGGCGCGGTCGATCTTCCCCGAGTTCCGGCCCGATGCCGACCAGCCGGCGATGTTCCAGCCCGATGGCGGCGTCAACCACTGCGTCGACCTGCTGCTCGCGTGCTGCGAGCTGGCAACCGCCCGGGGCGCCGAGGTGTGCCCGCGCGAGCGCGCCATCACGCTGACGCCGCTGTCGGCCGGCGGGGTGCGCGTGTTCACCGACCGCCGCCGCATCGACGCCGACGTCGTCGTCGTCGCTGCCGGCCCGTGGGCGAACGAGTTGCTCGAGCCGATCGGCCTCGGCCTGCCGCTCCAGCCCGGGCTGGCACAGGTCAGCTACTTCCGGGGCGCGTACGGCGACGACACCGACCGGCCCAGCCTGATGGAGCGCACCGGCTCCGCGGAGGAGGCCATGTACGGGCTGATCACGCCCGGCGTCGGGTACAAGCTCGGCTTCGCCACGGTCGACCGGACGCGCTTCTTCCGCGACCTGCGCGCCCGCCCGCTGGACATGGCGCTCGAGAGCGCGCTGGTGCGCCGCGTGCGCGAGGACTTCCCCGGCTTCCACACCGGCCCGATCCAGACCGAGTGCGGCGTGATCACCCTGACGCCGGACGACAAGATGGTGATCGACCGCCGCGGCGACATCGTGATCGGCGCCGGCTGCATGGGCCACGCGTTCAAGTTCGCGCCCGCCCTCGGAGAGGCGCTCGCCGACCTGGCCGAGAACCGCACCCTGTCGCCCGACTTCGCACGCTTCAAGAGCGACCGTCCGTCGCTCACCGGCCACGTCGGCCGCAGCGACCGGCAACCCGTCAAGGTCTGATGGGACGGACCTACGACGCGATCGACGAGCGCTGGCGGACGTTCATCGACGCCCAGCACTGTTTCTTCGTGGCCACCGCGCCGCGCGACGGCGGCCACGTCAACCTGTCGCCGAAGGGCATGGCCGGCACGTTCGCGGTGATCGACGAGCTCACGGTCGCGTACCTCGACCTGAACGGCTCCGGCATCGAGACCGTTGCGCACCTGCAGGAGAACGGCCGCGTCACGATCATGTTCTGCGCGTTCGACGGGGCACCGAAGATCCTCCGCCTGTACGGCACCGGCCGGGTCGTGCGCCCAGAGGACGACGGCTTCGACGTCGCGATGTCCCACTTCGCGCCGCGGGACTGGGTACGGTCCGTGATCGTCGTCGAGGTCGACCGGATCCAGGACGCGTGCGGGTTCGGCGTGCCGGTGATGGACTACCGCGACGAGCGCGACCATCTCGACCGGTTCGCCGTGAGCAAGGGCGTCGACGGCCTGGCCGAGTACCGCGCCGACCGCAACGCGGTCTCGATCGACGACCTGCCCGGCTGGTAGCGGCTACGTGAGCGCGGCGCGGAGGACGGCCGCGACGTGGTCGCGGTCGTCGGGCCGGATGGCCTCCGGGCAGAGCACGATCTCGCCGGCGCGCATGCGGGCGTGCGGCACGATGATCGCCGGATCGGCGCCGGCCAGTGCGGCCGCGATCGACTCGGCGCGGTCGCCGGCGGTGATCACGAGCTGCGGCCAGAAGCCGCGGTCGTGCACCACGTCGCCGGGGAGCGTGGCGAGCCAGGTCGCTGCGTGCGCGGCCTCGGCGTCGAGGTCGCGTTCGGCGAACTCCTGCAGGGCCGTCGCGAGGCCGGCGATCTCCTCCGGCCCGACCTTGAAGCCGCGGCCGAGCCCGTGGTGCGGCGGCTCGGCGCCCTCGCGCGCACGCCACGCCTGCGCGTCGACGTCCATGTCGAGCACCTGGAGCCGCACGGAGGCCGCGATCGCCGCGGTGGTCGCGAGGATGCCGGAGCCCTGCGGCCCGCGCAGCGCCTTGCCGCCGGAGAAGCAGACCGCGTCGGCACCGGCAGCTGTGAACCGGTGCAGGTTCTCGCGCGGCGGCAGCTCGGCGGCGGCGTCAACCAGCACCGGCACGCCGTGCGCGTGCGCGATCGCGCAGACGCGCTCCAGCGGCAGGCCGAGGTGCTCGGCGCAGGCGAGGTGGGCGACGGCCACCGTGCGGTCGCCGAACGCCGCCTCGAGCTGCCACTCGAGCGTCTGCCCGACGCCTTCGTTGACCGGGTAGCCGACCTCGACGAGCCGCGCCCCGACGTTGCGCAGCTGACGGTCGTAGGCGTTGCGGTGGCCACGCTGGACGATGATCTCGGCGGGCACGGCCCCGGGTTCGGGCAGGCGGTCGATCGCATCGAGGCGTGTGCCGGCGATGCACGCCGCGGCGGCCATCGTCAGGCCCGCGGCGGCGCCCGACGTGACCCAGCCGGCCTCGGCGCCGGTGGCCTCGGCGATCAGCCCGCCGGCCCACCGCTGGAGGTCGTCGATGCGCCAGTTGGACTGGGCGGCCTCGTCGATGGCGGCGCGAGTCCGGGCGCTCATCGCGCCGCCGCCGAGCGTGGTCACGAAGCCGGCGGCGGAGATCACGCGGGCGATACCGATCGCAGACATCGCGCAATCGTATCGGTGAGCGGTATTGCCCCGCGGCCCGCGGACCGGCACGCTGCCGTCGTGCTCACCCTCTACGACAACGCGGGCTCGACCAACGCGATCAAGGTGCGGTTCCTGCTCGACGAGCTCGGCCTGGACTACGAGAAGGTCGACGTGCCGCTCGCCGACAAGCCGGCGTGGTACGCCGAGCTGCACCCGTTCAACCTGCTGCCGGCGCTGGTCGACGGCGACCTGACGGTCACCGAGTCCAACACGGCGCTGCGGTACCTGGCCGCTCGCGAGGGACGCGACGACCTGTATCCGGCCGATCCGGTTCGTCGCGCGCGGATCGACATGCTGCTCGACTCGCTGTCGCTCGAGGTGCGCCCGGCACTGTGGGCGGCCGAGGAGCCGGAGGTCTACGGCCTGCCGTCCGACACCGACTGGCGGCCGGGTCTCGATCGGGCGCTGACGGGCTACGAGCGGCTGCTCGCCGAGGACGGCTATGCGGTGGGCGGCTTCTCGATCGCCGACGTCGCGATCGCCGGACGCATGCAGTACATCGGTCAGCTGCCGATCGACCTCGGCCGCTATCCGCGACTCCAGCGGGTGCTCGAGCTGACGTTCGCCCGACCGGCGTACCGCGCCGCGGTGTGATCCGCGCGCTTCCGTGACGATCGCCCGTTCCGCGCGCCTTCCGCGCGGTTCCATGCCAGGGGTCTGACCCCGAAACGCCCGGCCACGGGGGTCAGACCCCAGAACGTTTCACGCAAGGAAGGCGCGCGAATTGGCCAATCGGTGGGGATGCGATGGCGTCTCGTGCCGGACCGTCCGGTGCAGGACGCCCGCGGGCACGCCGACCTGCGGACCGTGACGCCGCGTCACACGTCGAGGATGATCTTGCCGCGCGGGCCGCTCGGGGCGGTCAGCGCGGCGAACGCCTGCGCGTGGTCGTCGAGCGCGACCCGGTGCGTGACGATCGCCGACGGGCGGATCCGGCCGACGTTCAGCAGACCGACGACCCCCTCCCACGCGCTCGACGTGTAGCCGAAGCTCGAGCACAGCGTCAGGTCGCCGTTGACCACGTCGTCGAGCGGAAAGGGAACGCGCTGCTCCGCGCCCGCATAGCCGAGGAGCAGCACCCTGCCGCCTCGGCGCACGCGGCGCAGCGCCTCCAGCACGGCAGCGGGCGCGCCGGCCGCCTCGATCACGAGATCGAAGCCGTCGCTCGACTCGCTCGTCGCGAACTCGCCCGCGCCGACGGCGCCCGCCAGCTCGCGCTGCTCGTCGCGCAGACCGCGGACGACGATCCGCGCCGGCGACCACAGGCCCACCAGGTGCGCGACCAGCAGCGCGATCGCGCCGTCGCCGAGCACCAGCACCTCGTCGCCTGGACGCGGGCCGATCTTCGTCAGGCCCTGCAGCACCACGGCGGTCGGCTCGACCAGCGCGCCGTCCAGCAGCGCCACGCCGTCGGCCAGGCGGTGGACGAGCCGCCCCGGCAGGAGAATCTGGTCCGACGCCGCGCCCTCGCGCGTGAAGCCGACCTCGTCGTACGTCGCGCAGACGTTGGTCGCGCCGCGGCGGCACGCGGCGCAGGCCCCGCACGGGACGATGCCCTCCGCCACGACGCGGTCGCCCGGCGCGAGACCCGCGACGCCGGCGCCGACGGCCTCCACGATGCCGGCCCACTCGTGGCCGATGGTCAGCGGGTAGCGCACGAACGCGGGGTCGACGCTGCCGTGGAGCAGCTCGAGATCGGTGCCGCAGACGCCCACGTGCCGGGGCCGGACGAGCACCTCGCCGCGCCCGGCGACCAGCGCCGCGCGCTCCTCGATCGCGACCTTCCCCGGCTCGGAGATCACGAGAGCTCGACGTGCGGCGACCATAGCCTCGATGATACGCGCCATGACGGAGACGGCGGCGAAGCTGGCCCGGCTGCGGACCCTGATCGCCGAGCGCAGGCTGCCCGGCGTGGTCCTGACCCGGCCCGCCACGGTCGCGTGGCTGACGGGCGGCGCGACGAACGTGATCGACCGCAGCGCCGCCACCGACGCGGTCTGGATCGCGGTCGGTCCCATGTCGGGCGCGTGCATCTCGACCGTGGTGGAGGGGCCGCGCCTGCGGGCCGAGTTCGATCTGCCGTTCGAGATCGTCGACGTGCCGTGGTACGACCCTGACGCGTACCGCCGGGCGGCCGATCGCTTCGTCGGCGCCGACGCTCCCGCCGACGACACGCTCGACGACGAGCTGACCGCGCTGCGCCTCGCCCTGGTGCCGGAGGAGCGCGACCGCCTCACCGCGCTCGGTGCAGACGCGACTGCCGCCGTCGAGGGCGCGCTGCGCGCGTGGCGGCCCGGTGCGACCGATCGCGACGTGATGGCCCTCGTGGCCGCCGGCTGCGAGCGCACCGGCATCGTGCCGGTCTGCCTGATCGTCGGCGGCGACGACCGTCTGGAGCGTTTCCGCCACCCGCTCGCCGATGGCTCGGCGATGCACCGCCAGGCGATGGCGGTGCTGGTCGGCATGCGCCACGGGCTGCACGTCGCTCTCACCCGCCACGCCAGCGCCGGTCCGCCCGGCGCGACGCTCGCCGCCTCGCACGCCGAGGCACGCGAGATCGAGGCGGCCGTGCTCGACGCGTGCGCGCAGACCGGCCTGACGTACGGCGACGTGCTGGAGCGCCTGGCCGCGGCCTACGGCGACACGCGCTGGCAGGAGCACTGGCAGGGCGGCCCGATCGGCTACCGGCAGCGTGAGTTCGAGATCGGCCCGGCCCCGCCCGCGACACGCTGGCACCACGAGCCGATCGCGTTGCACCACGCGGTCGCCTTCAACCCGAGCGTCGCCGGCGGCGGCAAGGTCGAGGACACGTTCCTCGTCGCCGACGCCGGCCTGCAACCCATCACGGCGAGCGCTGCCTGGCCGACCGTCCAGGCCGGCGGCCGCGCGCGCCCCGCAATCCTGGAGGTCCCATGACCGAGCCCGATCCGCCGTCCGGCCTCCGCTCGGCGCGCTGGTTCGCCGCACACGACCTGCCCGGCTTCCTGCACCGCGCTTCCGTGAAGGCGATCGGCTACTCGCGCGCCGCGCTCGACGGCCGGCCGGTGATCGGCATCTGCAACCCCTGGAGCGAGGTCGTCAACTGCAACGTCCACTTTCGCGGGCTCGCCGAGGCGGTGCGGCGCGGCGTGCTCGCGGCCGGCGGGCTGCCGCTCGAGTTCCCCGTGTCGTCGCTCGGCGAGAACCTGCAGAAGCCAACCACCATGCTGTTCCGGAACCTGATGGCGATGGACGTCGAGGAGGCGATCCGGTCCTACCCGTTCGACGCCGTCGTGCTGATCGGCGGGTGCGACAAGACCCAGCCCGCGCAGCTGATGGGCGCGGCCAGCGCCAACGTGCCGGCGATCATGCTCACCGGCGGCACGGTCGAGGCGGCCGTGCACCGGGGCCGCGAGCTGTCGGTCGGCACCGACCTGTGGCGCTACACCGACGAGCTCCGCGCCGGCAAGATCACGCTCGACGAGTACGACGAGCTCGAGGCGGCGTGGATCCCGGGCGCCGGGCACTGCAACGAGATGGGCACCGCCTCGACGATGGCGTGCGTGACCGAGGCGCTTGGGATGACGCTGTCGGGCACCGCCACGATTCCGGCCCTGACCGCGCGGCGCGCCGCGGCCAGCGAGGCGACCGGCCGGCGAGCCGTCGAGATCGCGCTGGCCGACCTCCGGCCCTCGGCCATCCTGACCCCGGCCGCGTTCGACAATGCGATCACGGTCCTGTGCGCGCTGGGCGGATCGACGAACGCCGTCGTCCACCTGCTCGCGCTCGCGCGGCGGACCGGCTACGAGCTTCCGCTGGAGCGCTTCGACGAGCTCTCGCGCCGCACGCCCGTGATCGCCGACGTGCGCCCCGCCGGGGCCCACCTGGTCGACAAGCTGGACGACGCCGGCGGCATGCCGGCGATCCTCCACGAGCTCGGCTCGCTGCTCGCACGCGACCAGATCACGATCGGCGGATCGACCATCGGCGAGTGTGCGCAGCCCGGCACCGGGACGGTCGTCCGCACGCTCGC
This sequence comes from Gaiellales bacterium, assembly GCA_038321545.1. Taxonomy (GTDB): domain Bacteria; phylum Actinomycetota; class Thermoleophilia; order Gaiellales; family F1-60-MAGs149; genus VFJZ01. The sequence goes on along the minus strand of JBBQFB010000156.1, from coordinate 1,079 downwards.
CGATCCGGTGAAGCCGGCCGGGGGGCTTGCCGTCCTGCGCGGCTCGCTGGCGCCCCGCGGCGCGGTCCTCAAGGTCGCCTCGGCCGACCCGTCGCTGCTCCGCCATCGCGGTCGCGCGGTCGTGTTCGAAGGGGTCGACGACGTCGCCGCGCGCATCGACGATCCGGCGCTCGACATCACCGCCGGCTCGGTGCTCGTGCTCCGCGACGTCGGACCGCAGGGCGCGCCCGGGATGCCCGAGTGGGGCATGGTGCCGATCCCCGAGCGGCTGCTCGCGGAGGGCGTGCGCGACATGGTGCGCATCTCCGACGCCCGCATGTCGGGCACCGCCTTCGGTACCTGCGTGCTCCACGTCGCGCCCGAGTCGTACGCCGGCGGTCCGCTCGGCGCGGTCCGCGATGGCGACATGATCGCGCTCGACATCGACGCGCGGACGATCGACCTCGAGGTGGACGCCGCGGAAATCGAGCGACGCCTCGCGGAGCGGCCCGCTCCGGTCCCGAGGTACACCCGCGGGTACGGAAGGCTGCACATCGACCACGTCCTGCAGGCCGACGAGGGGTGCGACCTCGACTTCCTCGCCGGACCGCCGGAGGAAGAGCACCGGCTGCCTTACGGGCTGTTCGGCGGGTGGGTCGGAGGCTGGTGACCGAACGACTCGGATACCTCGGTCGAACGGCTGCCTAACTAGGGCGCGGGGGTCGGATGGTCGGTGCGGTGCGTCCGGCCCGGCGGCCGCAGCGGGTTCCGTCGCGACCGTCCGTCCGTGGTCGGGAGGCGCGTTGTCCGATCCATCTCGGACAACACACGGCCGATGGTCGCCGAACCATCTCGAAGCGCCGCACCGGCCGGGTCGCCAGGTCGCCGTTCCCCGGCACCCGCGGGTCGTTCGGTTGCCGCCGTTCCGTGCCCCAGGGAGAGCATCCGACGCCATCTCTGAGGCGTCGTTTCCCGACAGCTCTCGATCGAATCGAATCCCAGTAACCATGCCGTTTCGAGCATTGTCCGACACGTCACGCGATTCGGCGTCAACGTGATCCCGCGGCGGTGCCGCACGACGCAATCCCGCATGGCGCCTA
>JBBQFB010000155.1:0-9523 GCA_038321545.1 Gaiellales bacterium | reverse complement strand
GCCTCCGACGAAAGCTGCACGCCGCCGCCGCTGCACCCGCGCACGCCTTGCGTCTGCGATCCGAGACGGCTGCTCGTCCGACCCACGACAGACAAGCTGGGCCGAGCGCACGCTCCGGGCTGCGGCGCAGACCCCACTCATCGCAAGCCGCCGAACGCCTCACCAGCGCTCCACCCAGAACCGAATACCCCACCCAAAATCCGCGGCACCAAACGCAGACCCGCCCAGCGCAGCCCGAAGCAGCTCAGCCCGAAGGCTGCAATCCGCCCAGCGCAGCCTCGCCCAGCGCAGCCCGAAGCGGCTCAGCCCGAAGGCTGCGATCCGCCACGTCCCGGATCCGGATGAGGTCATCACCTGGCATTTGAGGCGTCCCCCTGTCGCCTCCGCGCTTGCGGCTGTTCACGGCAACCGACGAAGGCCGCACGCCGCCACCGCTGCACCCGCGCACGCCTTGCGTCTGCAATCCGACACGGCCGCTCGTCCGACCTACCGCAGACAAGCCCGGCCCGGCGCACGCTCCGGGCTGCGGCGCGGACCCCACTCATCGCAAGCCGGCGAACGCCTCACCAGCGCTCCTCCCAGAACCCAGTACCCCATCCAAAATCCGCGGCACCCAACGCAGACCCGCCCAGCGCCGCCCGGCCCGGCGCACGCCCCGGGCTGCAGCGCAGAGGCGACGCTCCACCCGCGGTCGCCCGGCGTCTGCAATCGGAGCCGACTGCTCGCTCGGCCTACGGCGGCTCGACGCCGGCCGCGCGCCTCGTGCCGGATCTGGACGGTCGCCACCGGTCGGATCGTGGATGTCGGGCTCACATCTTCCGCGAGGCTGTGGTAGGTTCGATAGGTGACGGGGGCGAGGATCGTTGTGCGGGGAATCCTCGCGTCGCTCGTCCTGGCGCTGACAGCGGCCGGCGCGAACGGGGCGACGATCACCGGCCTCGGGGCGCACTTCGTCCCGTACGGGACGAACAGCCACGGCGTCGTCGTCGGCGACTTCAGCGACCCGGACGCCCTGGGTGCGCCCATCCACGCGGCCGCGTGGATCAACGGCGCACTCAGGCTGCTCCCCGAGCGTGCCGGCGTCTCCGCGAGTGAGGCGTTCGCGGTCAGCGAGACCGGCCGGATCGTCGGTCTGGAGGTCAACGGTGGCGACGTCCACGCGGTCTACTGGGACGGTGTGGCGGGCCCCTTCCAGATCGGTCCGATCGTTCCGGGCGTCGACTTCAGCGCGGCGTCCGACATCGACGCCGCCGGGGATATCGCGGGGTTGACGCTCGGCGTGACGCCGAATGTGCACTACCTGACCGGCTTCTACGCCCCGGCGGCTCCCTCGCCGGTGCCGTCCCCGTTCTTCGGCAAGCTCGACTCGGACCGGGGCAGCAGCAAGATCGGGGCGATCACCGGCGACGGCCGGCTCCTGCTCGGTGAGGTGACGGGGACGATCAGTGACGACGGCTACTACCTCTGGTCGCCGCTGGCGCCGTCGGCGCAGGGTGTGAAGGTCGACCTCACCCCGTACCGCAGCGGCTTCGGTTTTCTGGCGGGATCGAGCACCCTGCTGCTGATCCAGAACGACCTGGCGAGCGACGGCAGCGTGCTTGGCTACAAGCAATCCGGGTCGGTCCGGACCGCGTACGTTCGCGCTCCGAGCGGGCTGGAGACGGAGGTCGTCGGCCTCACCGGCCACAACGCGATCAACTCCAGGCACGTCGTCGCCGGCACCATCGCCACTGGCAACCCGGCGGATCCCGCCCACGCCGCAACGTGGGATCCGCAGACCCACAAGGTGACCGACCTCAACACCCTCCTGCCACCGAAGTCGGGCTGGCTGCTGGTCGATGCCCTCACGATTGACGACAAGGGCACCGTCGCCGGGGTCGCCGTCCACGACAACGTCGATGTCGGCTTCGTGCTGTCGCCGGGGACGCGCACCGTGAAGGGCAAGGCCGTGCGCGGCCTCGACGGGACGCATCCGGGCACGCCCGTCCGCGCCGTCGCGGGTGTGCTGGTCACCGCGAAGGGCACGACGGCTGCGGGGAAGGCGTTCACCGGCTCGACCACCACCGACGCCACCGGCGCCTATGCCCTGGACGTTCCGCCCGGCAAGTACACGGTGACGCTGGCGAAGAATCACTGCGTGCGCGGCCTCAAGGGCTGCGTCGGCAAGCGGTCGGTCGACGTCGTCGCCGGCGACGCGGTCGTCGACATCGTGGTCGAGAGCGCGGAGCTCGTCCTGGAGCTGAAGGCGACGCCGACGCGGATCGACCTGAAGGAGGTGCCGGACTCCGTCAGGGCCAAGGGCGGTGCGAAGGTGACGCTCACCGTACGGGTCCGCAATCGCGGCTCGGTGTCGGCGCTGTCGGTGCATTTGGACCCGCGGCTCGTCATCTCCTACGCCGATGGCAACGCCGAGGTGCCGGTCGTCCCGCTCCGCCAGAACGGGAAGCCGACGGCGAAGGAACTCAAGCTGGGGACGATCAAGCCGAAGGCGCTGTCGCGAGCCGTCACGTTCCACCTGCTGGCGAAGGGCGACGGGACGTTTGACATCGAGGAGCTCGCGACGGGCGCGCAGGCCGGGGGCGGCAGCCTGCGAGCGATCGGCAAGGCTCGCGTGAAGGTCGGCTCGCCGCTGCTCGAGATCACCGCGCGACGTGGGCGCTCGATGCCGGCCGGAAACAACCTGCTCCCGGCCGGCAAGACATTCACGGTCGTGGTGAAGATGCAGAACCTGTCGTACCGGCGGTCGCTGGACGTCGAGCCGTTCAGCGCCGACCTGACCGGCAACGCGCAGGACGGCCATCTGCAGCCCGTCGGAGACCCGATCCCGGATCCCGAGAGCGCCAACTCGTGCTCGCCGGGCCAGGTCTACCGGCTCGCGCCGCGCTCGATCGTGACCGTCGAGGCGATCGTGCGGACGAGCGCGTCGGATGCCGGCTCGGTCGATCCGAAGGCGAAGGGCGGCGGGACGCGGGCGACGGTGGAGTTCTCGGCACCCCACGTCGACGTGTTGTCCTCCGACAAACAGCGCATCGACCACGTGCTGAAGGGCAACGAGCTGGAGTTCGACCCGAAGAAGGCGACGTTCGACGTGTCGATCAAGGATGCCGCGCCGGCGACGCCGCCGTGGAGCGTCCCGGAGGCGGTGGCCTACTTCTCCCAGGGGGCACTGATCGGGTCGAAGAACTTCCTCACCGGCACCGCCCGGGGCATCTTCTACGACCTGCCCAAGCTGGGCATTCAGGGTGTTGCGGGAATTCCGGGCGCGTACTTCCAGTACGTCGCGCTGGAGTCGGAGCTGTGGGAGACGGTGAAGGATGATCCGCAGCTGCGCCAGCTGTACTTCACGGCAGTCGCGAACCAGATCCTGCTGCTGGCGAAGAACGCGCCCGAGCTGGCGGACAAGTTCCAGAAGCTCGCGGAGGGCGTGAACACGTCGGTCGGTGCGCACATGACGAAGCTCTCGAACGAGTGGTACGCCGGCGACTGGCGACACGCGCTGCGCGACGCGACGGCGTCGTCGACCGATCTGACGCTGAACCTCGTGCCGTCCATCGCCGTCTGCGCGCTGGGCAAGCTGGCGCCGATTGCGAACGCGACGAAGCTGCGGTTCGCGGCGGCGTTCGACGCGGTCACCGAGCAGCTCGCGATCAACCTGCCGCAGGCAGCGAAGGTCGTCGACGCCGCCTTTGCGCTGAACAAGATCGTGAAGGTCGGCTACGCGTTCAACAACGCGCAGCTGCGGGCGCTGTATGGCCTGTCGGTTGCGGAGGCCGAGTGGTTGCGCAACTTCGCGAAGGCCAACAAGCTGATCATCGTCGCTCGCAGCCGTGCGACCGAGGCCGTCCGCTGGCTGGCCAAGGGTGGTGTGCTGAAGCCGGAGGCGATCAAGCTGAAGAACGTCGACCGGATCGATGCCGCCTATCTCGGGTACTTGGAGTCGGACGTCGGGCGCGTCGTGATCCGCAAGAAGCTGCCGACCCGCAAAGCGGTGATCGCCAAGCTGCAGAAGGCCGGCGTTCAGCCGAAGGATCCGGAGTGGACGCAGACGTTCGAGCGCCTGACCGCCCGCGAGAAGGAGCTGACGAAGGTCGACAAGGGCTACGTCAAGGAGCTCGAGAGCTGGGTGACCGATCCGGCGACGGGTGAGGGGGAGGTGACGCTGAACTGGAACGGCGCCGACAACGTCGTCGATCCGGCCGCGCTGACCTCCACGCCGGTGACGTACAGGTTCCGGATCACCGAGCAGCCGAAGGGTTCGGGCAACCTGATTCCGGAGTTCAAGGTGAACGACGTCTGGCGGCCGGTCACCGGTGACATCGACTTCCTGGCGCTCACCCGGGCGAATGGCGCGCCGCTGCTCGACAAGACCCGGTCAGCGTTCTACACGGCGATCTCGAACAGCGTGATCGGCCAGATGCACCCCGAGAGCGCCACCTGGGTGTTGAAGAAGGCGTTCAACTTCAAGACCAAGATCAACGAGTTCATCCGCGGCGGCACCGTGCTGCAGTTCGGGCCGGACGGCGCCGCCCGCGCCGTGACGTTCAACGAGAAGCTGTCGTACTTCAAGAACAAGTACGACTATCGCATCCACTGGAACGGCGGCTATACGAACACCGTTCCCGTCCGGTAACTCGCCGGCGTGTTCCGGGAAGTCCGGTAGCGGCGCAGCTCGGCCCTGCGCCACGTTCGACGCCGGCCTAAGGGCGCGGCCGCGCCCTTACCAACCCCGGTTCAGTGCGTCCGCGATAGCCGCCTGCAGGCGGGCGAACGATGGCCGGTCTTCCGGGCCGTGGCTCCGGTAGATCCACGTCGGCTCCGCATCGGCGTTCAGCACGACGTCCCCTCCGAGTTGCAGCGGGTCGCCGGCGGGCGCCGTGAGTCGATGGCCTGCCCGGAGCAGGCGCGCGTAGCTGAGCCACACCGCCGGGTGCAGCCAGACGCGCGCCCGGGAGGCGCGGCCAAGGTCGAGCCGCGTGTAGAGCAGCCGGTCGGGGTCGCAGAGGAACAGCACGTCACGTCCGAACGCGGCTGCGTAGCGAGCGACGCGATCGGGCGTGTCGAAGTTGACGGCGACGAGTTGGACGATGCTTCGATCGAGCTGCTCCGCAACCTCCACGAGGTGCGCCTGACAGGGCAGTCAGGCGAGGTGGCGCATGAGCACGACGACGCCCGGAGCGCCACGGAGCCGCTCGAGCGGGTAGGGCTCGCCGCTCGCGGTCAGGAGGGTCAGGTCATCCACACGCGGCATCCTCGGCATGGTGATTGGATGCGCCATCGACCCGGGCCGATGTGCAGCCCGCAGCCGGTCCGCAGCTGACTGCTTCGTATACTCGCGGGGGTGAGCACCTCCGAAAGCGAGAGCGACCTCGTCGCCGCCGCGGCGGCGGGGGACGCCGACGCGTTCGCATCGCTCATGCGCACCCACGAGGGTCGCGTCCGCGCGACGTGCAGGCGGATCCTCGGCGACGCGACCGCGACGGAGGATTGCACACAGGACACGTTCACGAACGCGTGGCGGGCGCTGTCGCGGTTCGACCGCCGGTCGGCGTTCGCGACCTGGCTGTACCGGATCGCGGCCAACGAGGCGCTGCAGGCGTTGCGTCGCCGCCGCCCGCTCGAGGTGCTCACCGACGAGCCCCCGCTCGATGCGGCGTCGGACATCCCCGGGCCGGGGATCGAGCGGATCGGCCGGGACGAGGTCCGCGCCGTGGTCCGCAAACGGCTCCTCGAGCTGCCGGATGCACTCCGCATCCCGGTCGTGTTGCGGGACGTCGAGGACTGGTCGAACGAGGAGATCGCGACCGCGATCGGGCTGAGCGTGCCGGCCACGAAAGCGCGCATCCACCGCGGCCGGATGAAGCTCCGGGCGCTGCTCGCTCTCGATTTCCCGGATCGCGGCTGACGGCGACGCTCAGGCGGGGTCGCCACGCAGGTCGGCGAGCGCCGAGCGCGTCGCTCGAAGCCCGCGCTGCACGCGTGCGCACACGCGGCACATCGCGAGGTGGCCACGCAGCCGCAGCCGTTCGACCAGGCCGAGATCGCCCTCGTCGAGGGCGGAGAGTCGTTCGCGGACGTGCTCGCACGAGGCGAGGAACCACATCGTGTACCTCCTCGATCGACATTCTGATGCCGACGGGCGCGTTGCCGATGCGTCCGCATCGGAACCACCGCCGGCCGCATCGGAACGGGCATGCGGGTATCGCGAACCATCACCGTCGTCGCCGCAGCCATCGCGGTGATGGCCGGCGCCGGCGCATTCCTCGCCCGCGGCGCATCGACGTCAGCGCAGCCGACCGCGCCCGGCGCACGCTCGTGGGGCGCGATCTCGGCCTCGGCGCGCGGTCAGACCGTCGAGTTCTGGCTCTACGGCGGCGACCAGCGAATCAACGCCTACCTCGACGGCCCCGTCACGCGACGGCTGGCGGCGGTCGGCGTATCGCTGCATCGCGTCCCGATCGACGACACGGCGTCCGCGATCGCACGACTCGTCGCCCAGCGCAAGGGTGGCGCGGCGCACGGCGCAATCGACCTCGTGTGGGTGAACGGCGCCAACTTCGCCGCCGCCAAGCAAGCCGGTCTGTGGGCTTCGGGCTGGGCGCTCGAGCTGCCGAATGCGCGCCTGCTCGACCCGGCCGACCCGACGCTCGCACACGACTTCGGCGTCGCGGTCGACGGCCAGGAGGCCCCGTGGAGCCGGGCCGCCTTCGTGCTCGCCTACGACAGCGCGCGGACCGCGACGCCGCCCGCGACGTTCGCGGACCTGCTCGCCTACGCCCGAGCGCACCCCGGGCGTGTCGCCTACCCGGCGCCGCCCGATTTCACGGGCTCGGCGTTCCTGCGGCTCGCGGTGCAGGAGCTCGGCGAGGCGCGCGCCTTCCGGTATCTGCGCGAGCTGAAGCCGCTCTCGTGGCGGCACGGCGCGACGTACCCGGCGAACGAGGCCGCCCTCGACCAGCTGTTCGGCGACGGCCAGGTCGACTTCGCGATGAGCTACGACCCGTCCTTCGTCGCGACCGCCGTGAAGAACGGCCAGTTCCCGGCCACGGCGCGCCCGTTCCTGGTGGGCGGAGCGACGCTCGAGAACGTGTCGTTCGTCGCGATGCCGGCCGACGCCCCGCACCCGGACGCCGCCCGTGTGCTCGCGAACCTGCTGCTCGACCCCGACCTGCAGGTCGAAAAGGCCGACCCGTCCGTCCTCGGCATCCCGACCGTGCTCGATCCCGCCCGGCTGACCGACCTGCAGCGGGGGCGGCTGGTGGGTACGAGCCCTTACCTGCTGCCCTCGTTCGGACGTCCGCTCGGCGAGCTGGCGGCGAGCGAGGTGCCGCGCCTTGACGCCCGCTGGAAGCGGGAGGTGCTGCGATAGCCGCGCTCGCGATCGCCGGACTCGTCGTGGCGCCGGGTGGTCGCCCGGTGCTCGCCGATGTCGACCTGCAGGTGCGCGATGGCGAGCTCGCAGCGCTGATCGGCCCGTCCGGGGCCGGCAAGACGACGCTGCTGCGAGCGATCGCCGGTCTCACCCCGATCACGGGCGGCGCGGTCGCCGTCGACGGTCGGTCGCTGCACGGCGTCCCGCCCCACCGGCGCGGCGTTGGCCTCGTCTTCCAGGAGCCACGGCTCTTCCCGCACCTGTCGGCGGCCGACAATGTCGCCTTCGCTCTTCGCCTGCGCGGCGTCGCGAAGCGACCTCGGCGGCACCACGCGCGGGAGCTGCTCGACGAGGTCGGTCTCGGCGCGCTCGCGGCGCGCGACGCCGCGACCCTGTCGGGCGGCGAGCAGCAGCGCGTGGCGCTGGCCCGCGCGCTCGCGGCCGAGCCTGACCTGTTGCTGCTCGACGAGCCGTTCGCAGCGGTCGACCCGAACCGCCGCGACGAGCTGCGGCGCGTGCTGCTCGGCGTGCAGCGGTCGCGGCGGCTGACGATGCTGCTCGTCACACACGATCGCGCCGAGGCCGCGGAGCTCGGCGACTCGGTCGCCGTCATGATCGACGGCCGGCTGCACCAGCACGACACGCCGGTGGCGGTGTTCGAGCGACCTTCGACGCCGGCCGTGGCGCGCTTCGTCGGCGCGACCACGCTGATTCGCGGGACCGTCGCCGACGGCCTGCTCGAGACGCCGGCCGGGAGGCTCCCCGTCGATGCCGGCGACGGCCCGGCGGTGTTCTCGATCCGTCCCGAGCACGTCCAGATCGACCCCGACGGCCCGTTGCGGATGCGCGTGGTCGAGGCGCGCTACACCGGATCGCACACGCGGCTCGTGCTCGCGGCGGAGTCGTTCGTGCTCGAAGCGCACGTGGTCGCGGACGTCCCGGCGGTCGGCACGATCGTCGCCGTGTCGCTTCCGCGCGAACGGCTGTGGTCGTTCGCGACTGCCGCGCACCTCGACCACGCTGCCGCGGAGGTGCGCCGGTGAGGACCTTCGACCTGGTCGTGATCGGCGGCGGCACGGCCGGCCTGGTGGCCGCGATCGGCGGCGCCGGCGTCGGCGCCCGCGTCGCGCTGGTCGAGCAGGACCGGCCCGGCGGCGATTGCCTGTGGACCGGCTGTGTTCCCTCCAAGAGCCTGATCGCGGCCGCCGACGCCGCCCACGCCGCGCGCACCGCGTCCCGCTTCGGCGTCGACGCCGGCGCGGTCACCGTCGACTTCGCGCGGGTGATGGCGCACGTGCAGGAGGCGATCACGGCGATCGAGCCGCACGACTCTGCGCAGCGCCTCGTCCGCGAGGGCGTCGAGTTCGTGGCCGGCCGCGGCCGGTTCGTGGCGCCGGGCCGGATCGTGGTGGAGGGCGCCGGGGCGCCGCGCGAGCTGCGGTACCGGCGCGCCCTGATCGCGACCGGCTCGGCGCCGGCGCTTCCGCCGGTTCCGGGAATCGAGGACGTGGAGCCGCTCACGAGCGACACGGTCTGGGGCCTGGCGGCGCTGCCCGCGCGGCTGATCGTGATCGGTGGCGGCCCGATCGGCTGCGAGCTCGGCCAGGCGTTGGCGCGGCTCGGCAGCCGGGTGACACTGCTCGAGGTCGCACCGCGGATCCTGCTGCGCGATCACGCCGACGCCGCCGCGATCGTGCACGACACGCTCGTCGGCGAGGGGGTTGACGTGCGCTGCAGCGTGTCGATCAGCCACGCCCGTCGCCGCGGCGACGACCTCGAGCTGGAGCTCGCCGACGGGACGATCGTCACCGGCGACCGCGTCCTCGTCGCGGCCGGCCGCAGACCGCGCACCGAGGGGCTCGGCCTCGAGGCGGTCGGTGTCGAGCTGACCGCGCGCGGCCACGTCCGCGTCGACGACCGCCTCGCGACTACCGTCGCCGACATCTTCGCCGCCGGCGACGTCACCGGCGCGCCGGCCTTCACCCACGTCGCCGGCTACCACGGCGGCCTGATCGTGCAGAACGCGATCCTCGGCCTGCGCCGCCGAACCTCGTACGCCGCGCTGCCCGCCGTCACCTACACCGACCCAGGGGTCGCCCAGGTCGGGCCGCTCGCCGCCGACGCGCCGGCCGGCGCGCGCGTTGTCCGGTTCAC
>JBBQFB010000154.1:0-9579 GCA_038321545.1 Gaiellales bacterium | reverse complement strand
AGCGCCTGCACGAGGCCGCCGGCGTGCCCGTCGGCCTCTACTGCCAGGGGCCCGGCGGCACCGCGCTGGCGGTCTCGCTGGAGGCGGCCCGCGCCGGCGCCGACCCGGTCGCGACCGCCGCCTATCCGGTCGCCATCGGCGCCTACCGCGCCAGCGCCGAGCTGTTCTCGCAGGCCCTCGCCGGCGTCGGCGGCGACCCCGGCCTCGATCTCGACCGGGCGTGGGAGATCGCGACCACGATCGACGAGCTCCTCGGCTCCGGTTCGGCGGTGCCGCGCGTCTCGCCGCACGTGTCGCTGCTGGCGGCGCTGAACCGCGTCAACTCGGGCCTGATCGCAAACCTCGAGCGCCGGCTGACGCACCTCGACGCGTCCGACCGGCTGAGCGAGGTGCTGGAGGAGTTCCACGTCGTCCGCGAGGAGATCGGCTTCCCGCCGACCGCCTCGCCCGTCGGCACGCTGATCGTGCGCCAGGCGGTCGACCACGTGTTGTCCGGCCAGCGCTGGACGTCGATGACCGAGGAGATGCGCCAGCTCGTGCTCGGCGAGTGGGGCCAGACGCCCGGCACCATCTCCGAGGCCGCCATCGCGGCGGCCCGCGCGCAGGAACCGGCCCGCGGCGAGATCGAGGTGCCCGGCCTCGACGTCGCCCGCGCCCAGGCCGACGGCATCGCGAGCTCCGAGGAGGAGCTGTGCCTCGTCGCGCTGTTCGGCGACGACGCCCGCGCGCTGATCGAGCGCGTCCGCGGCCGCGACTTCCCGAACGCCGCCATCGCCCGCACGGCCGACGCCGGCGAGGCGGAGCGCGTGCGCCGCCTCGTCGAGATCCTCGAGGACTCCGGTGCCGGCGAGCTGACCGTCGAGGACGGCGGCACCCGCATCACGGTGCGCAAGCAGGAGGACCACGTCGTCGTGCCGGTCGCTGCCGCCGCTGCACCCGCCGCCGCTCCGGCTCCGGTCGCGGCACCGGCCGGCGTCGCCATCGAGAGCCCGATCGTCGGCAACTTCTACCGCGCGCCCGCGCCCGGCGAGCCGCCGTTCGTCGTGGTCGGCGACACCATCGCGGTCGGACAGCCGCTGTGCCTGCTGGAGGCCATGAAGCTGTTCAACGAGCTGAAGTCCGAGCACGCCGGGGTGATCTCCAAGGTCCTGGTCGAGGATGGCACGGCGGTCGAGTTCGGCCAGCCGCTGTTCGAGCTGGAGCCGTGATCCGGCGGGTCCTCGTCGCGAACAGGGGCGAGATCGCCGTCCGGGTGATCCGTGCCTGCCACGAGCTCGGCATCGAGGCCGTCGCCGTCTACTCCACGGCCGACCGCGACTCGCTCGCCGTGCGGCTCGCCGACCGTGCCGTCTGCATCGGCCCGCCGCCCGCGGCGCAGAGCTACCTCGTGATCCCGAACGTCATCGCCGCGGCGGCCACCACCGGCTGCGACGCGATCCACCCGGGCTACGGGTTCCTGTCGGAGAACACCGAGTTCGTGGCGGCGTGCGCCGACAACGACCTGATCTTCGTCGGGCCGTCGTCACACGTGATGGAGATCATGGGCGACAAGGCCTCGGCGAAGCAGGCCATGCGCGAGGCCGGGCTGCCACTCGTCCCGGGCTCGCCGGGCCGGCTGGCGTCGCCCGAGGAGGCCGAGCCGATCGCGGCCGCGGCCGGCTACCCCGTGCTGCTCAAGGCGGCGGCCGGCGGCGGCGGGCGCGGCATGCGCCTGGTCGATCGGCCGGAGGACCTCGGCGATCTGTTCCGGGCCGCGTCGCAGGAGGCCCAGGCGGCCTTCGGTGACGGCGGCATGTACCTCGAGAAGGCCGTCCTGGCCGCGCACCACGTCGAGATCCAGGTGATCTGCGACGCGTTCGGCGGCGTGCTGATCTGCGGCGAGCGGGAGTGCTCGATCCAGCGGCGGCACCAGAAGCTGCTCGAGGAAGCGCCCTCGCCGTTCCTCGACGACGCGACCCGCGACGCGATGGCCGAGGCAGCCGAGAGGGCGTGCCGCGCGATCTCCTACCTGAACGCGGGCACGATCGAGTTCCTGGTCGGCAGCGACCGGCAGTTCTACTTCATGGAGATGAACACGCGGCTGCAGGTCGAGCATCCCGTGACGGAGGCCGTCACCGGCATCGACCTCGTCCGCGAGCAGCTGCGCGTCGCCGCCGGCCAGCCGCTGCGGCGCACCGGGCGCGCCGAGATGCGCGGGCACGCGATCGAGTTCCGGCTGAACGCGGAGGACCCGTCGAAGGGATTCCTGCCGAGCGCGGGTCTGGTCACGCGGTTCGATCCGCCGCTCGGGCCGGGAGTCCGCGTCGACACGCACGCGTTCTCGGGCTACCGGATGCCGCCCACGTACGACTCGCTGCTCGCGAAGGTGATCGTGCACGCCGAGGACCGTGAGGCCTGCATCGCGCGGTCGCAGCGGGCACTGGGCGAGACGGTCGTCGAGGGCATCAAGACGACGCGCGACCTGCATCTCGACGTGCTCGCCGAGGCGCGGTTCCGCAGCGGCGTCTACACGACGTCCTACATCGAGGAAGCCGCCGCCGACCTGCCGAACCTGGGATCGGCATGAGCGAGCACCCGTACCGCCGCGTCGAGGGGCAGCTCACCTACGCGATCACGCAGGAGGCGCTCGACGCCGCCGCCGCGGCTGCCGCGCGGCTGGTCGACGGCGTCGAGGTCGCCAGCGGCCGGTTCGCACGTCCGCGCGGCCGGGGCGCGCACGTCGAGGTGGAGGGCGACCGCGTGCGCGCACGCATCGAGATCGCCTGCCGCTACGGCGCCGTGCTGCCCGACGCGGCGCGCGGCGTCCAGCGTCAGGTGACGGCAACGCTGCGCAGGCTCACCGGTCTCGAGGTCGACGGCGTCGACGTCGAGGTCGTCGCGGTGACGCGATGAGCGCGTCGCGGCGGCAGGCGCGGCGCGTCGCGCTCGTGCTCCTCTACCAGCAGGACGTGACCGGCCACGAGCTGTCCGAGCTGTACGCGGCCTACGAGGCCGACGCGCGTTCCCCGGTGCCGCCGTACGCCCAGGAGCTCGTGGAGGCCGTGCTGGAGGATCCCGGCCGGCTCGACCTGTTGATCGCCGACCACGCCAAGAACTGGTCGGTCGACCGGATCGCGGCGATCGAGCGGGCCGCGCTGCGGATCGCGGTGCTCGAGCTGGCCGAGAAGCCCGACGTGCCGGCCTCGGTCGCCATCGACGAGGCAGTACGGCTGACGAAGCGCTACGCGTCTCCCGAGGCCGCGACGTTCGTGAACGGCATCCTCGGCGGCGTAGCGCGGGCGCTCGGCGTGGGCCGGTAGCCTGTAGCCGTGGACGATCGCATCGACCATCTGAAGTCGTTGCTCGACCGGCTCGAGGATGCCCGCGCGCGCCTCGAGGCGGCACCCGACGCCGCCGCGGCGGCCGATGTCCTCGGCGAGCTGAACGAGGTCGCGCAGGAGGTCTCGGTCGAGGTCGAGCGCCAGCGCCGGGCGGTCGCCGACGACGAGGGCGGCGATGACGCCCAGCTCGGGCTGCTGTGACGATCGCAACCTTTCCGAAGCACCTCGCCACGGCGTTCGATGAGTACCTGGGCCTGCTGGCGCGCGAACGCCGCGGCGCGATGCCGGTCGACCTCGAGCCGTTCGAGGACGTCCTCTGGTACCCGCTCGTAGCCGGCGGCAAGCGGCTGCGGCCGCTGCTCACCCTGTCCACGGTCGAGTCGCTCGGCGGCGATACGCACGCCGCGTTGCCGGTGGCCGCCGCGCTCGAGTGGGTGCACACCTTCTCGCTCGTCCACGACGACCTGCCGGCGATCGACGACGACCAGCTGCGCCGGGGCCGGCCGACCACGCACGTGCGGTACGGCGAGGACGCGGCGGTGCTGGTCGGCGACGCGCTGCTGAACGGCGCCTACGGCCTGGTGCTCGATCGCCTGCGCTGCCCGGCCTCGCGACGCGCGGCGGTGCTGACCGCGCTGCACGCGGGCGTCGAGGGCATGATCGCCGGGCAGTACCTCGACGTGCGCCCGCCGCCGGTGCCCGACGAGGCGTGGCTGCGCCGCATGTCGGGCCTCAAGACGGGCCGGCTGATCCGCGCGTCGGTGGCGACCGGCCTCGCACTGGTGGCGCCGCCGGCCGCAACCGACGCGGCCTACCTGGCGTTCGCCGAGGAGCTCGGCACGGGTTTCCAGATGGTCGACGACGTGCTCGACGCGACCGGCACCGACGAGCAGCTGGGCAAGCCCGCCGGCTCCGACGTCGTGCACGACAAGCGCACCTTCGTAACGGTGCTCGGCATCGACCGGGCGCGCGAGCTGGCCGACGAGTCCGAGCGTCGCTGCAGCGAGCTGCTGGCTGCTCTGCCGGGCCGGACCGAGTCCCTCGCGGGCCTCGCCGGGCTCGTGTACGGCCGCGATCGCTGAGCCCCGACTGCAGCGTCTCGCCAGGCATGAGACCCTACGAGGATGCTGACGACGGAGCGGTTGATCCTACGACGCTGGCAACCGGCCGACCGCGCCCCGTTCGCCTCGATCAATGCCGACCCGCAGGTCATGGAGCACTTCCCGGGCGCCATGACGCGCGAGCAGAGCGATCACCTCGCCGATCGCATCGAGAGCCACCTCGCGCTTTGCGGCTGGGGTCTATGGGCGGCGGAGAGGATCGACAGTGGCCAGTTCATCGGCTTCGTCGGACTGAGCCCGGTGCCGGACGACCTGGCGCTCGCGCCAGGTACGGAGGTCGGATGGCGTCTGTCTCCTGCGCACTGGGGACAGGGCTTCGCAACGGAGGGCGCTCGCGCGGCGGTCGCCCATGGCTTCAACGAGCTCGGCCTGGACGAGATCCTGTCCTTCACCGCCGTCGCCAATCTGCGGTCGCAGAGAGTGATGCAGAAGCTGGGCATGATCCGCGACCCGGCGAAGGACTTCGACCACCCGCGATTTCCCGGCTGGCCCGGCCGCCATCACGTCGTTTACCGCCTCGTGCCGCCCGCCCGCATCGGATGAGTCAGCGCCTGTGACTGCACGCGACGTTTGCCCGGACCGCGGGGAATGTGTCACCGGCGCGGGGCGTACCCTGTGACCGCCATGCGTCCCTTGCCCCGCCGGACGGCCGAACCCTGAGCGAGCGGCTCGACGTCGCGCTCGTGGCGCGCGGGCTGGTCGACACGCGAGGGCGCGCGCAGGGCCTCGTGATGGGCGGCCACGTCCGCGTCGACGGCCAGGTCGTCACGAAGGCCGGCACGCGGGTCGCCGACGACGCGACCGTCGAGGTGGCCGCGCAGGCGCCGTTCGTCTCCCGTGCCGGAGGCAAGCTGGCGACCGGGCTCGACACCTTCGGCTGGGATGTGGCCGGGGCGCACGCGCTCGACGTCGGCGCCTCGACCGGCGGGTTCACCGACTGCCTGCTGCAGCGCGGTGCGGCGGCGGTGATCGCGCTCGACGTCGGCTACGGACAGCTGCACGAGCGCGTCCGCACCGATTCCCGCGTGACGGTGCTGGAGCGCACGAACGCCCGCGACCTGACCGTCGGGCAGCTGCCGTTCCGGCCCGACCTGGTGGTGGCCGACGTGTCGTTCATCTCGCTCACCCTCGTGCTCGGCCCGGCACTCGCAACCGCCCAGGCTCCGTGGCGCGCGCTGGTGCTCGTCAAGCCGCAGTTCGAGGCCGGTCGTGAGAACGTCCCGCGCGGCGGCGTGGTGCGGGATCCCGCGGTGCGCGCGGGCGCCGTCGAGCGCGTCGCCCGCTACGCTTGCGACCTCGGCGGGGTGCCGCTCGGCGCCGTCGACTCCGGTCATCCGGGGCCTGCCGGCAACCACGAGTACCTGCTCGCCATCGTCTCAGCCGACCATGATGCCGCCCCCCGCCCAGCCCCCGATCCTGCCGCCCTCGCCCGCGATGCCGCCGGAGCCTGAGACCCGGCCGGTCCGGCGCTGCGCCGTGATCACCCACGGCGACCCGGACCGCACCCGCGACGCGCTCGGCACCGTGCTCGAGCTGGTGCGCTCTACGGGCGGCACGCTGCTGATGCCGGCCGACGAGCGCAACAAGCACCCCGCCATCGCGGCCAGCGCCGACCCGTGGGACGAGTCTGGCGCGTGCGACCTCGTGCTGGTGCTGGGCGGCGACGGCACGATGCTGCGCGCCCTGCAGCGGTTCCTCGACACGCAGGTGCCGGTGATGGGCGTCAACTTCGGCCGTGTCGGGTTCCTCACGTCGCTGACCGAGCACGAGCTCTCCGCGCGCCTGCCCGAGGTGCTCGCCGGCAAGTTCGAGACGGCGGCGCTGCCGACCATCGAGCTCGTCCATCAGGGCCGCCGGCACACCGCCGTCAACGACGTGCTGGTCTCGAGCTCGACCCACGGCCGGATGGCGATGCTCGGCTGGGAGGTCAACGGCATCGACCTCGGTGAGCGCGGCTGCGACGGCATCGTGATCGCCACCGCCGTCGGCTCGACGGGCTACAACCTGTCTGCCGGCGGGCCGATCATGGGCTGGGGCGTCGACGCGATGGTCGTCACGTTCGTCGCGCCGCACGCCCTCGACGCGCGCCCGCTGGTGCTTTCGCACGGCCACCAGATCCGCGTCACGTCGCGCTCGCACGGATTCTCGTCGCGGGTCGTCGTCGACGGCCACGTCGTCGGCTCGCTCGACGAGGGCGCGGTCGCCGAGATCCGCCTCGGCCTGTCGACCGCGTCGCTCGCGATGCTGGCCGACCGGCCGTTCCTGTCCCGCTACCGGGCCACCTTCTCCCGCTGATGCTCGAGCGCCTGGTCGTCTCCAACCTGGTCGTGATCCGCGAGGCGGACCTGCAGTTCGGCCCCGGCCTGAACGTGCTGACGGGGGAGACGGGCGCCGGCAAGACGATCGTCACCGGCGCGCTCGACCTGGCGCTGGGCGGCCGCACCGAGGCGTCGCTGGTCGGCCCGAACGGCCCCGAAGCGTACGTCGAGGCGGCCTTCGCGATGCCGCCCGGCATGCTGGCGCGAGAGGCCTTCGACGGCGTCCGCGAGCTGGCCGGCGACGACGACGAGCCGCTCGTGCTGGCCCGGCGCGTGTCGGCCGACGGTCGCGGCCGCGCGCTGGCGTGCGGGCGAGCCACGACGCGTGCGGCGCTCGCCGCCGCCGGCGAGGAGCTGGTGTCGGTCGTGTCGCAGCACGAGGCGCGCGCGCTGACGCGGCCGGCCGTGCAGCGCACGCTCCTGGACGGCTTCGCCGGCCCTGACCAGATCGACATGCTGCACGCGATGTCCGACGCGTGGCACGGCCTCAGCGAGGCGCGCCGGCAGCTGGCCGCCGCCGAGTCGGACGCCGCCGGAGCCGATCGCCTGATCGACGACCTCGGCGACCTGGTGCGCCGTGTCAACGACGTCGCGCCCGAACCGGGGGAGAGCGAGCGGCTGCGCTCGGAGCGTGAGCGCCTGCGCCACGCCGACGTGCTGCTGCAGGCCGCCGGCGGCGCCGCACACCTGCTGGAGCCGACCGACGGGGACGGTGCCGTGACCGGAGTCGCGCTGGCGGAGCGCGCCCTGGCGGGCGCCGAGGGCTTCGATCCCGACCTGGGCACCATCGGCGCCGAGCTGCGCGACGCGCTCGTCCGGCTGGAGGAGGTGGCGCGCTCGCTGCACGGCTACGCGGCCGGCGTCGAGCACGATCCGGCGCGGCTCGAGCAGGTCGAGGCGCGGCTGGAGAAGCTCGACGACCTGGCGCACCGGCACGGCTCGGTGGAGGGGGCGATCGCGGCCGCCCACGAGGCGCGCGACCGGCTGGAACGGCTCGGCCGCCGCGACAGCGAGCTGGTCCGGCTGCGCGAGGCCGAGACCGCCGCCATCGCGGTCGTGCGGAAGGCCGCTGACACGCTGTCCACCGCCCGCCGGACGGCCGGTGCCGCGTTCGCCCGTGCGATCGAGCGTCAGCTGGCCGACCTCGGCATGGCCGAGGCGCGGGTCGACGTGCGCGTCGAGGCGCGCGAGCCCGGCCCGAACGGCGCCGACGAGGTGCGGCTGCTGGTCGCGCCCAACCCGGGCGTCACCTGGGGGAGCGTCGCCGAGACCGCGTCGGGCGGCGAGCTGTCGCGCATCTCGCTCGCGATCCGCGTCGCGGCGCAGGAGCGCAGCGGCGTACCGATGCTGGTGTTCGACGAGGTCGACGCGGGCGTCGGCGGTCGCACGGCGCGCGCGGTGGGCGAGAAGCTCGCGGCGCTCGCGCAGACCGCCCAGGTCATCTGCATCACGCACCTCGCGCAGGTGGCGGCGCTCGCCGACCATCACTTCCGCGTCGTGAAGGAGCCCGGCGATCCGACGGTGACGCGGGTCGAGCGGCTGGAGGGCGACGCGGTCGACGCCGAGCTGGCCCGCATGCTGGGCGGCGAGGAGGACTCCGAGGAGGCCCTCCAGCTGGCTCGCGCGCTCCGGGGCTGAACGCGAGTCTGCCTCGAGTGCGCGGAACGGGCGCTTCTCCGCGGAGTCAGACGCAGGCCGATGGAGCAGCCGTCGCGGATCGCGGACGCAAGGCATCCGCGGGTGCAGCCGCCGCGGCGTGGAGACCCCGTCGGATGCCGTGAAGAGCCGCAAGCGGAGGCGACAGGTGGACGTGTCAAGTTCCAGGTGATGACCTCAGTCCGCATCCGCGCGGCCTGTAGCTGACGATGCTCCTGCGCAGGAGCTGCGCGCCTCCGAGTCCGCCTCGAGTGCACGGAACGAGCGCTCCGACCCGGGCCTTGGCGCAGGCCGATGGAGCAACGCTCCGCGTATCGAGGCCTTCGTACCCGGGCACGACGACGCACGCCGTTCCCGTATCCTGCGCCGATGCTGACGGGCGTCCGGATCATCGATCTCACCCAGCCGGCCGGGCCGGCGACACCGCCTTGGCCCGGAAGTGGCCGGCACCTCGAGGCCGAGGTCGGCGAGTCGTTCGAGACCGGCGGCTCCGGCTACCACCGCCGCCTCTCGCTCGACGAGCACCTCGGCACGCACATCGACGCGCCGGCGCACTTCGCGCGCGACGGCATCCGCGTCGACGCCATCCCGGTCGACCAGCTCGTGCGGCCGGCCATCGTCGTCGACGTGCGCGAGGCGGCCACGGCCGACCCCGACCTGCACATCCCGGCGGCGACGTTCGAGGCGTTCGAGGCGGAGCACGGCACCATCCAGCCGGGGACGGCGGTGCTGGTGCTGACCGGCTGGGACCGGCTCCGCGGCGACGATGCCCGCTACCTGACCGACCTGCGCTTCCCCGGCCTCGCCACCGACGCGGCCGAGCTGCTGGTCGCCCGCAAGGTGGCCGGCATCGGCATCGACACGCTCGGTATCGACCCCGGCACCGAGGACCAGTTCCCCGTCCACCACATCACGCTGCCGGCCGGTCTGTGGCACGTCGAGGGGCTGGTGAAGCTCGACGAGCTGCCGCCGACGGGAGCCTGGATCGTGGTCGGAGCGGCCCGGATCGTGGACGCCTCGGGCGCTCCGGCGAGGGTGATCGCCCTCGTCCCGTAGCCCGGACCGATACCATCCTGGACCCGTGGCAGCCCACGCGGGAGGTAGCGTCTGATGGAGTCGCGGACCCGGTACGTGTTCATCACCGGTGGTGTGGTGTCGTCCCTT
>JBBQFB010000153.1:0-9596 GCA_038321545.1 Gaiellales bacterium | reverse complement strand
AGCTTCATGGAGGCGGGCAGGAGCACGCCCCGGACGAGGGTGGCGTCGATCAGGATCGCCACGGCCAGCCCGACGCCGAACTGCTTGAACATCAGCATCGAGAGGGTCGCGAAGATCGAGAACACGGCGACCATCACGACGGCTGCGCTGGTCACCACGCCGGCGGTCGACCGGATGCCGTGCGAGATCGAGTCGTCCATGCTCTCGCCACGGTCGAACGCCTCGCGGATCCGGCTGACGATGAACACGTGGTAGTCCATCGAGAGCCCGAACAGGATCACGAACAGCAGCATCGGGACGATCGGCGCGATGCCCGCGGTCGAGGTGAAGCCGAGCAGCCCCTTGCCGATGCCGTGCTGGAAGACGAGCACCAGCACGCCGTACGCGGCGCCGACGGAGAGCAGGTTCAGCACGATCGCCTTGATCGCGACGACGATCGAGCGGAACGCGACCAGCATCAGCGTGAACGCGAACAGGAGCACGAAGCCGACCACGTACGGCAGGGTCGACCGCATCTGGGCCTCCTGGTCCTGCCACTCGGCGGTCACGCCGGTGACGCCCGACTCGACGCCGGGTACGGCGCCCACGGTCTGCGGGACGACCCGGTCGCGCAGCGCGGCCAGAGCCGCCTTCGACTGCGCGTCGGTGCCCTCGCCGACGATCGGCACCGTGATGTTGGCGACGGTGCCCTCACGGTTCGTGTCGACGGTGATCGGCGTCTGCGCGAAGCCCGTGGCGACCGCGTCCTTCTTCAGCTGCTCGATCGCCTGGCGGACGGCGGGAGCATGGACGTCCGGTGCCTTCACGACCACGTTCGCCGGCAGCGCGCTGCCGGGGAAGGCCTCCTGCATGCGGTCGTAGGTCTGCACCACCGGCAGCGACGTCGGGAAAGTGTCCGGGCCGGGCGTTGCGATCCGCAGCTGCACGGCCGGAACCGCGAGTGCCAGCAGCACGCCGCCGGAGATGACGGCGGACACGAGCGGCCGCCGCAGCACGCGCTGGACGATCGCGCCCCAGATGCGGCCCTCGCCGTCGTCGCGACGGAGGCGTCCGACGAACGGCACGCGCAGCCGATCGACGTTGTCGCCGAGCCGTGACAGCAGTGCCGGCAGCACCGTCAAGGAGCCGAGCATCGCCATCAGCACGACGACCATCGTCGCCAGGCCGAACGACGCGAATGTGGCGTCGCGCGTCAGGAACATCCCGGCCATCGCGACTATCACGGTCAGTCCGGAGATGAGCACCGAACGCCCGGAGGTCGCTGCTGCGGCCTCGAGCGCGGCCTGCGCGCTGCGACCGGCAGCCCGCTCCTCGCGTTCTCGCCGGAGGTAGAACATCGTCGCGAACACCATTGCTTCGCGCTGTGCGGTCGTGTAGAACTTGCGTGTGACCGGAGTGAGAACGGTCGCGACCATCGGCGTGTACGGCTGGACGCTCGAGCGGTTCCTCGAGGCGCTGCACCGGGCAGACGTCGGTCTGGTCGTCGACGTGCGTCAGCGGCGGGGAGTTCGCGGTTCCGAGTACTCCTGGGCGAACGCGCAGCGCCTCCAGAGCGCGCTCGTCGGCGCGGGCATCCGGTACTCGCACCGCCGGGAGCTGGCGCCCACGACGGAGCTACGGCAGCTGCAGTACGGCGAGGACGAACGGATCGGCGTCGGCAAGCGGTCGCGCGTCGAGCTCGCACCGGCGTTCCGTGAGCGCTACCGGCACGACGTCCTCGACCGTGCGGATCTCGACTCGCTCGTTGCCGAGCTGCCGGCCGACCGGGCCTCGGCGCTCCTCTGCGTGGAGCGCGACCCGGAGGCGTGCCACCGCTCCCTCGTGGCGGAGCGGCTCGCAGACGAGCACGGCGTCGACGTCGTCCACCTGCGTCCCGATGGACGTGTCTAGAAGAGGCTGCTGATGCCGTGGATCGCGGCCGCTCCGAGGAAGATCTCCAGCGCGATGCCCGTGCCGGTGGCGACGAGTGCTACGAGCACGAACACCACGTCCTCGAGGAGCACGGCCAGCGCGAGCAGCACGACGCCGATTGCCGGGAGGGTGTCCAGCCCGGTGAAGGGGGGTGCCAGGAATGCGGCGGACCGTGCCGCCGACGACGAGCCGTGCGCTACTATTTATCTTAGATAGTTGGAAGATTGCAAGTTTGAAAGGCTTTTCCGTGCCGCATCGAGCAGGCCCCCTCTACGCCGCGAAGTCCGAGTTCTTCCGAACGCTCGGACACCCCGCGAGGGTGCGCATACTCGAGCTGCTGCGCGACGGCGAGCGCTCCGTCGGCGCCCTCCAGGCGGAGCTCGACCTCGACTCCGGCGGCACCTCGCAGCAGCTCGCGGCACTCCGCCGGATCGGTCTCGTCGAAGGGCGCCGCGACGGTACCACCGTCTACTACCGTGTCACGGACGACGAGGTCTTCGCCCTGCTCGAGGTCGCCCGGGGGATCCTCGGCCGGGGCGCCGAGGCGCGTCGCGCGTTGCTCGACGAGCTGACAGCCGAGTGATCGGCGGGCTCGCGATCGCCGGGGTTCTCGCCCTGGTCGCCGGTGCAGCGATTCCCGTCGCGAGCACCCACGTCCGGGCGGGACTCATCGTCCAGGCGCTGGGCGCGACGGTGCTCGGCGTGGTCGGCGGCCTGGAGTTGTGGAGCGGCGACCCGGCGGGCTCGTCGTTCACGAGTGGTATCGGCCCCGCCTTCGGCATCGATCCGCTGAGCGCGGCCTTCCTCCTGATGCTGGGAATCGCAAGCGGGCCGGTGCTGGTCTTCGCCGCGGGCTATCTCGACTCGACACCGCGTGGGCGAGCGGTGGCCTCACTGACCGGCGTGTTCGTCGCGATGCTGGTCGGCCTGCTGTGTGCGCGCGACGTCGTCACCTTCCTGCTCGCGTGGGAGGTGATGACCCTCGTGCCGGCCGCGATCATCCTGATCTGGCGCGCCGACGACGAGGCGCGCCGG
This sequence comes from Gaiellales bacterium, assembly GCA_038321545.1. Taxonomy (GTDB): domain Bacteria; phylum Actinomycetota; class Thermoleophilia; order Gaiellales; family F1-60-MAGs149; genus VFJZ01. The sequence continues at coordinate 6,650 of JBBQFB010000153.1, read as the reverse complement.
AGCGTGTTCGTCTATGCGGCGATCACCCATCTGGCAGGAGCCGGCGCCTGGGTCGCGCTGCTGGTGCTCGCCGACCACGACGCGCTCGGCGGCCCCGCTCTCGACGCGTCGTCGACGACCGGGGTGCTGGTCACGATCGCGGCCCTGATCGGGTTCGGCGCGAAGGCCGGCGTGATGCCGCTGCACGTCTGGCTGCCGCGGACGCATCCGCTGGCGCCCGCCCACGTGTCGGCCCTGATGAGCGGCGTGATGGTCAAGGTCGCGATCTACGGCCTGATGCGGGTGCTGCTGCAATGGCTCGACGCGCCACCGCTCTGGATCGGCGTGACGGTGGTCGCGCTCGGAGCGGCGTCCGCCCTGTCGGGCGTGATCTACGCCCTCCTTCAGCACGAGCTGAAACGTCTGCTCGCGCTGTCGTCGATCGAGAACGTCGGCATCATCCTGCTCGGCCTCGGAGCCGCGCTCATCCTCCGGGCCGAAGGCGCGGCGGGCTGGGCCGGCCTCGCGCTGGCCGCTGCGCTCCTGCACACCGTCAACCACGCCGTCTTCAAGGCGCTCCTGTTCCTCTGCGCCGGCGCGGTCGACCGTGCCGTGCACGGGCTCGACCTCGATGCGCTCGGCGGCCTGCTCCGCCGCATGCCGTGGACCGGCTGGTCGTTCCTGGTCGGTGCCGCGGCCATCGCCGGAGTCGTCCCGCTGAACGGCTTCGTGTCCGAGTGGCTCACCTTCCAGGCGCTCACCCACATCGTCCTCGGCGGCGGCATCACGGCCGGCCTGACCGCGGCGCTGGCCCTCGGCGCGCTGGCGCTCACCGCAGCGCTGGCGGTGTACTGCTTCGTCCGCGTCGTCGGCCTGGTCCTGCTCGGGCCGCCGCGCCGCCGGGCAGTGGCCGAGGCCGTCGAGGCGCCGGTGGAGATGCGCGCCGGGATGGTCGCGCTGGCGGCCTGGTGCGTCGTCCTCGGGATGAGCCCCGGCGCGCTCGTGGCCCGCTTCACCGCCATCGTGCCCGGCGCCACCGGCGTCGGTGACCCGCTCGGGATCCCCCTGCCCGGCACGGGTCACCTGCCGACGCTGGCGCTGCTCGTGTCGGTCGTCGCGGTGGTCGTCGGGCTGCGACTGCTGCGCGGCCGGCGAAGCGCCGCTCCCGCACCGACGTGGGCCTGCGGCCAGGGCCTGGAGCCGGCCCTGAACTGGTCGAGCGCCGGGTTCACGAAGCCGGTGCGGCTGGTGCTGGAGGCGGTTCTCCGGCCGGAGCGGGAACTGAACGCGCTGACCGAGCACGGCATCGTCCAGTCGGTCGCCTACCGCGGGCGGGTTCCGGCGCTGGTCGAGGAGCGCATCTACGCTCCGCTCGCGGACGCCGCGCTGCGAGGCGCCGCGTTGGCCCGCAAGCTCCAGTCCGGCCGGCTCAGCATCTACGCCGTCTACCTCACCGGCCTGCTCGTCGGCCTCCTCACGTGCGCCCGGCTGGGACTGCTCGGATGACCGGCCAGACCATCATCGCCTTCTCGCTGCAGGTCGTCGCCGTCACGGTCGCCGCGCCCCTGCTGCCGGGCGTGACCCAGTGGGCCAAGGCCCGGCTGCAGGGACGCCGAGGCGCCTCGCCGGTGCAGCCCTATCGCGAGCTGGCGCGGCTCTGGGGCAAGTCGGTGGTCGACCCGGAGGGCACCGGGCCGATCTATCGGGCCGGGCCGGCCGTCGTCGCCGGCATGCTGGTCCTGGCCGGGCTCCTGGTGCCGATCGCCGGGCATGCGCCCGCCTCGCCGATCGGACACGACGCCCTGCTGCTGGTGGGGCTGCTCGCCCTCGCCCGCTTCGCGCTCGCGGCAACGGCGTGGGACACCGCCAACGGCTTCTCGCTCCAGGGTGCGAGCCGCGATCTCGCGATGAGCATCTGCGCCGAGGCAGCACTGGTCCTGGCGCTCGTCGCGGCCGCGTTCGCCAGCGCGACCACGGACCTTCGCGACATGGCGATCGCCAGCGCCGGCACCGCTGCGTGGACCGACCCGGCGCAGGCCCTCGCGCTGGTCGCGTTCCTGATCGTCGCGGTCGCCGAGACCGGCCGGCAGCCGATCGACAACCCGGATACGCACCTCGAGCTGACGATGATCCACGAGGGGCCGCTCCTCGAGTACGCGGGCCGCGACCTGGCCCTCCTGCAGTGGGCCGCGGCACTCCGCCACTGGCTGGTGCTCGGCCTCGCCGCGGCCGTGTTCCTCCCGCACCCCTCCGGCTTCGTGGCGGCCATCGCAGTACTGCCGGTAATGCTCCTCGCGCTCGCCCTCGCACTCGCGCTGCTCGAGACGCTGGTCGCGAAGATGCGGATCCTGCTCGCGCCGCGGCTGCTGGCAGTGGGCGCCGGCGTTGCGCTGCTGGCCGTGCTGACGCGCCTCGTCGGGGTGCACCCGTGAGCGGGGCCGTGGTGTGGGCCGTGGTTGCACTCGGCCTCGGGGTGCCGACGATCCGGCGCCGGTCGATCGCCGTCGCGCTCGTCACCGCACAGGCCCTGCTCCTCGCCGGCGCAGCGGCCTTCGCAGCCGGCGACGTCCAGGAGCTCACCGCCGCCGCCGCGCTGCTCGCCCGCGCCGTGCTCCTCGGCGCGCTGCTGCTGATCGTGGTGCGGCGCACCCGGGAGCAGCGCCCCGTCCGGTCGGACGCCGGGCCGCTGGCACGCGGTGCCGGCGCCGTCGGGCTCGCGCTGCTGCTCGCCGTGCTCGTACCGAGCCTCGGGCTCGGCGACCGCAACGCCGAGTACGGCGTCCTGTCGCTGATGGCCTTCGGCCTCGTCACGATCATCACGCGCCGGGCGACGGTGCTCCAGATCGTCGCGCTGGTCCAGATCGAGAACGCCCTGGCCGTCGCGGCGCTGGCGGCCGCGGGCAGTCTGACGACCCTGATCGAGCTGGGCGTCGCCGCCGACCTGATCGTCGTCGTGCTCGTCGCCTCCCTGCTGCACGCGCGCATCTACGCGGAGTTCGGCAGCGGCGACACCAGCCACCTGGGGCAGCTCCGTGACTAGTCGCGAGTTGCTGGCGGGTGCCGTACCGGCGGTGCCGCTGGTCGCGGCCGCACTCGTGGCCGTGCTCCCCAGCGAGCGCGCCGGACAGCGCCTCGCGCTGGCCGCCGGTGGGCTCACCGGCGTGCTGGCCGCGATCACGAGCGCCTGGGCGCTGGTGCTGGCCGACCAGCCGATGCTCGGCGACTGGCTCGCCCTCGACGCTGCCGGCGCGGTCCTCGTCGGCGTGATCGCCGTCGTCGGCACGGCCAGCGTGGCGATCTCGCCGGCGTACCTGGCCACCACCGCCCACGACGGGTCGGGGCCGCGCGGGCCCCGTGCCCACTACTACGCCGCGCTGCTGGTCTTCTGGGCCGCGCTGCTCGCCGTCCCGATGGCCGCGAACCTCGGCGCCGCCTGGCTGCTCGTGGAGGCCACCACCGCCGCGTCCGCGCTGCTGGTCGCCTTCTCGGGCAAGGCGCGCGCGCTGGAGGCCGCCTGGAAGTACCTCGTGCTGACATCGCTCGGGCTTGCCATGGCGCTGCTCGGCGTCGTCGTCCTGCAGGTCGCACAGCACCAGGCCGGCGGCCCGACCGGCCTCACGTACACGAGCATCCACGACGCGGCGGCAGGGCTCGACCCCGAGGTCACGCTCGTCGCGTACCTGCTGCTCCTCGCCGGCCTCGCCGCGAAGATCGGCTGGGCGCCCGTCCACAACTGGCTCCCGGACGCCCACTCGGAAGCGCCGCCTCCCGTCTCGGCCCTGTTGTCCGCGGCGCTGCTCCCAGCGGTCCTCCTCGTTGCCTGGCGGGTACAGCAGGCGCTCGCCGGCAGCGTCGGCGATGCCGCGAGCCGCCAGGTGTTCATCCTGTTCGGACTGGCGTCCCTCGCCGTGGCAGTGCCGTTCCTGTGGCGCCCGCAGGCCTGGAAGCGGCTGCTCGCCTACTCGAGCCTCGAGCACATGGGCGTGATCGCGCTCGGCATCGGCTTCGGCCACCCGCTCGCCCTGGCCGGGGTGGTCGTGCACATCGCCGGCCACGCGGTCGCCAAGGCGGTCGGCTTCTACGCGTCGATTCCCCTTCTCGTCGTCCAGCCCTCGACGGCGACTCGCGCGCCGCGGGGGGTCGCCCGCCGCGACGGTTGGGTCGGCGGCGTCGTGGCCGGCTCACTGGGCGCGCTGGCCGGGCTCCCGCCGTCCCCCCTCTTCGTCTCCGAGTTGCTGATCGGTCTCGGCGGGATCGAGTCGGGGCACACGGGTGCGGTCATAGCCGCCGTCGTGCTGCTCGCACTCGGGTTCCTCGGCCTGGCGCACACCCTCGTCGAGGCCGTCGCCGGACGGAGTGGCGGTCGACCGCGTACCGGGCCCGCGCCGAATCGCAAGCTCATCCGCTCGCTCGCCGCCGGTGGCGCCGCGCTGCTGCTGGCGGTCACCCTTGCAGCGCTCGCGCTCCCGGATTCGACGATCGTCCAGGCTCTCACCCGAGGACTCGGATGAGCTACTACGCCTCGGCCGGTGACCACTACCGCGACGCCGTCGCCGACGCGCTCCGTGCGGGCGGCAGGCTCGCGAGCCTCTACGCCAGCACCGACGACGGCCAGGCCGTCGTCCGCGCGGTGCTGCTCGACCCGGATGGCGCCCTGTGCGTCGAGACCGTCCAGGTCCGGAACGGCGGCGCGCCGAGCATCGTCGACCTCACCCGCGCGGCCGAGTGGCCGGAGCGGGAGGCCCACGACCTCCACGGCGTCCGCTTCGACGGCCACGCGCCGATGCGCCCCCTCGTCGAGCACACCGCCGATCCGTCCACGTGGACGGTGCCGGTGCGAGGCGAGGACGTGTACCAGATCGTCGTCGGGCCGATCCACGCCAGCGTGATCGAGTCCGGCCACTTCCGCTTCAGCGTCGTGGGAGACCGCGTGCTGCACCTCGACATCCAGCTGTTCTACAAGCACCGCGGCCTCGAGCGCGCAGCCGTCGACGTCCCGCTCGACGACGCCATCGTCTACGCCGCCCGCGCCTGTGGCGCCTGTGCGGTGACCAACCGCGTGGCGTACGCCCACGCCGTCGAGCAGCTCCGCGGCCTGCGGCCCGGCGGTCACGTGGCCCGCGCCCGGACACTGCTGCTCGAACTCGAGCGGCTCTGGAGCCACCTCAACGACATCGCAGCGATGTGCGCCGGCGTCGGTCTCGCCGCCGGCAACCACCGGTTCGCGGCGCTCTGCGAGGACGCCCGGCGACTGAACGCCGCGATCACCGGCCACCGGCTGTTGTTCGACACCGTCCACGTCGGAGGCAATCGCGTCACCCTCGATGAAGCGCAGTGCAGCGCCGTCCGCCAAACGCTCGTCGAGCTCCGAGCAGAGACGGCAGCGGCCTGGCGCGAGCTGGTCTTCAACGCGTCGTTCCAGGACCGCCTCATCGACGTCGGAGTCCTCTCGACCGCCGACGCGATCGACCTCGGTGCCGTCGGCCCGGTCGCCCGGGCCGCGGGCGTCGCCGAGGACGCTCGCACCAGCCAGGGCGAGTGGCTGCGGTACGAGGGCCTCCGCCCGGCCCTTGGCGAGCGGCCGCTGGGCGACGTCCGCGCGCGCCTCGAGCAGCGCCAGGTGGAGCTCGCGCAGACCTTCACGCTGCTCGACGATCTGCTCGGCTCTCCGGTGGCCGCCGCGGCCTGCGAGATCGACGGCCCGACGAAGGCGCGCGGCATCGCCAGGGTCGAGAGTCCGCGCGGAGCGACCGTCTGCGCCGTCGAGCGCGCCGGCGACCGCGTCGGCCGGCTCCACTTGCACACCGGCTCCTACGCCAACTGGCCGGTGCTCCAGCGCGTCGTGCCGGGCAGCCTGCTGCCCGACTTTCCCCTCATCAACAAGAGCTTCGAGCTCTGCTACGCCTGCGCGGATCGCTGAGAAATGTTCACGCTGCTCCGCGACCTCCGCAACCTCCGCCGCCGGATCGACCTGCCCGCCGCAGGGCGCGGCCGCTCGCTCGCGATCCGCCACGTCGACGCCGGCTCCTGCAACGGCTGCGAGCACGAGCTGACGCTCACGACGAGCCCGTACTACGACCTCCAGCGCTACGGCCTCGGGATCGTCGCCTCGCCCCGGCACGCCGACCTCCTGCTCGTCACCGGCCCGGTCACGACTCGCATGCGCGACGCGCTCGTGATCGCCTACCACGCCATGCCGGAGCCGCGGCGCGTCGCGGCGCTGGGCAACTGCGCTCTCGGTTGCAACGTCCTCGCTGAGGCCGGCACGGTCGTTGGTAGCCTCGCGGACGTCCTGCCGGTCGACCTGCGCATCGAGGGATGCCCGCCGACCCCGAGCGCGATCGCGGAGGGCCTGCTGCGCCTCCTCGATACCGACCACGAACCGAACGCTGCGGCACGCCACACAGCCAAACAACCACGAGCAGAAGAACCACGGAAATGACGAAGCGCGCGGCTCTCGCCGCCGGCAGCGTCCAGCTGCCGGCCGATGTCCATTCCAACATCCACGTGTACCTCGACGACCTATTTTCGCGCGGACGAGGCGGCGCAGGAATCGAACCTACCAAGCCGTGGGTTCCACGGCCCTGCCGGTTTTGAAGAGGAGCCTATAGCAGGCGCGATTCGGCTTGGTTAAGCCATTTGCAGGTGTCGGTTGTAGTCGCGCGACAGTC
>JBBQFB010000152.1:0-9678 GCA_038321545.1 Gaiellales bacterium | reverse complement strand
ATCGATGTCCACGCTTGACGACCTGCTCGTCGCCTCCGGCAAGGTGCGCGAGATCTACGACCTCGGCGACGACACGCTGCTGCTGGTCGCCTCCGACCGCATGTCGGCGTTCGACGTGATCCTGCCGACGCCGATTCCCGACAAGGGTCGCGTGCTGACCGGGATGACCCGGTTCTGGCTCGATCGCACGTCGCACATCGTCGCCAACCACATGCTTGGCACCGCGCCCTCCGAGCTGCCCGAGCTGGCCCGCACGCCCGAGCTGGCGGGACGCTCGATGCACGTCAAGAAGCTCGAGATGCTGCCACTGGAGTGCGTCGTGCGCGGCTACCTGGTCGGCTCCGGCTGGAAGGACTACCAGCGCACCGGCACCGTCTGCGGCCACGCCCTGCCGGCCGGCCTCGAGCAGGCCGCCCGTCTGCCGCAGACGCTGTTCACGCCGTCCACCAAGGCCGCGCTCGGCGCCCACGACGAGAACATCACCGAGACGCAGGGCATCGCGCTGGTCGGCGGGCCGCGCTACCGCGAGCTGGAGCGCGCGTCGATCGCGCTCTACGAGGTCGCCGCCAAGCACGCCGCCGCGCGCGGGATCATCCTCGCCGACACGAAGTTCGAGTTCGGGCTCGACTCGAGCGGCACGCTGGTGCTGGCCGACGAGGTGCTGACCCCCGACTCGTCGCGGTACTGGCCGGCCGACTCGTACCGGACCGGCATCAGCCCGCCGAGCTTCGACAAGCAATACGTGCGCGACTTCCTCGAGACGCTGGACTGGGACAAGACGGCGCCCGGCCCGGAGCTGCCCGGCGACGTCCGCGACGGCACCGCGGCGCGCTACCGCGACGCCTACACGCGCATCACCGGCGCCGACTTCGGCGCCTACCTCGACGAGATGGGAGTGAGCGCATGAAGGTGACGGTGCTCGTGCGGCCGCGCGACGGGATCCTCGATCCACAGGGTCAGGCCATCGACCGCTCGCTGCAGGGCCTCGGGTATCCGAGCCGCGGCGTCCGCGCCGGCAAGGTGTTCGACCTCGAGCTCGATGCCGCCGACCGCGCCGCGGCCGAGTCGCAGGCCCGCGAGCTGGCCGAGCGGGTGCTCACCAACCCGCTGATCGAGCAGTTCGAGGTCGTCGTCCATGGCTAGCCGGATCGGCGTCGTCACCTTCCCGGGCACGTGCGACGACCGCGACGCGCTGCGCGCGGTCGAGGTGTGCGGTGGCGAGCCGGTCTCGCTGTGGCACAAGGACGACGACCTGCAGGGCGTGGACGGGGTGTTTCTGCCCGGCGGGTTCTCGTTCGGCGACTACCTGCGCTGCGGCGCGATCGCGTCGCTGTCGCCCGTGATGGCGGCCATCCAGCGGTTCGCGGCGGGTGGCGGCCCGGTGCTCGGCGTGTGCAACGGGTTCCAGATGCTGTGCGAGGCTGGCCTTCTGCCCGGCATCCTGCGCGGCAACCACCACGGCCGTTTCAACTGCCTCGAGGCGCAGCTCGTGATCGAGCGGCCGTCGCCGTGGACGGGCGACCGTCCGGCCGGCGAGACGCTGCAGATCCCGATCAAGCACGGCGAGGGCGCCTGGTACGTGCCGGGCGACGAGGCCGAGCGCCTGACGGCCGCCGGTCAGGTGCTGCTGCGCTACAGCGTCGATGTCAACGGCGCCTCCGACCTGATCGCCGGCGTCTGCAACGAGGCCGGCAACGTGTTCGGCCTGATGCCGCATCCGGAGCACGGCGTCGACGCCCTGATCGGGCCGACCGACGGTCGCGTGGTCGTGGGCGGCCTGCTCGAGATCGCCGCCGTCGTTCCCGCCTGACGTTCAAGCCGGCGCGGCTGCGAGCCGATGTCGGATGCGTGAGCGACCACGCGCATCTCCGCCTCGTGCCCGACCGCTCGGCGGAGGACATCGCTCGCGCGGTCGCACTGATCGCGGGTGTCCGCGAGGGACACCCGCCGGCCCATGTCGAGCGGGTCGCCGACATCGCCGGCGCCATTGCGTGGCACGTCGGGCTCGACGATGCGACCCTGTCGCGGTGCGTGGTCGGCGCCTGGCTGCATGACGTCGGCATGGTCGCGTTGCCGGACGGCGTGCTGGCCCCTTCCGACCCCGCCGGCTACGTCGACTCACCGCTCGTCCGGGCCCACGTCGTGCTCGGCGCCGAGCTCGTGGCCCGCGTCGCCGAGCTGGCCGGAGCCGCCGATGCGATCCGCCACCACCACGAGCGGTTCGACGGCTCCGGGTATCCCGACGGCCTCGCCGGCGACGAGATCCCGCTCGCCGCGCGCGTTGTCGCGGTCGCCGACGAGGTGGCCTTCCTGCTGCCGTCGGCGCACGTCGACGCACGTGCCCGCAAAGCCGCCGCGCACCGCCTGCGCGAGCTGGCCGGCTCGTTGCTCGACCCCGCGCTGGTCGCTGCGGCGGTCGCCGTGCTGGCGGCCGAGGCGGAAGCGGCGGGCGAGTATCTGCCTCGTACCGCGTAGAGTGCACGCGTGCTCTGGGAGTCACGGCCGGCACTCCGGTCACCCGTCCTGATCGCGGCGTTTCACGGCTGGAACGACGGCGGCAGCGCAGCAACGCTCGCCGCGTCCTTCGTGCGCTCGTCGCTCGGTGCAACCCGCTTCGCGAGCATCGATCCCGACGACTACATCGATTTTCAGCAGTCGCGGCCGAGGGTCTCGCTGACCGAAGGGCTCAGTCGCGAGATCTCGTGGCCGGAGATCGAGTTCTTCCAGGCGCCGCTCCCCGGCGCCAACCGCGACATCGTGATCTGCATCGGCACCGAGCCGAACCTCCGCTGGAAGGCGTTCGCCAACGAGATCGCGGATCTCGCGACGGGCCTCGGCGTCGACCTGGCGCTGACGCTCGGCGGCCTGCTGGCCGACACGCCGCACACGCGGGCCGTGCCCGTCACCGGCGCGGCGCACGATGGCGAGCTGGCTCGGCGGCTGGGACTGCGCCGGTCGCGCTACGAAGGCCCGACCGGCATCGTCGGCGTCCTCCACGACACCCTCGCACGGCGGAACGTTCCCTCCGCCAGCCTGTGGGCGGCCGTCCCCCACTACATCGCTGCGAACACCAACCCGGCGGCGGCCCTCGCCCTGGTGCGCCAGCTCGAGGGAATCCTCGAGGTCCAGCTGCACCCGGACGAGCTCGAGTCGGCGTCGGAGGTGTTCCTGCGCCAGATCGGCCAGGTGCTGGAGTCGGACGAGGAGACGGCGGCCTACGTGTCGGAGCTCGAACGACGCGACGGCGGCGACGACGACGAGGACGCCGACGAGCCGATCCCGACGGGCGACGAGCTCGCCGACGAGCTGCAGCGCTTCCTGCGCGAGCGCCGCGAACGTCCCGACGACTCCACGTAGCTCCAGGACGCGGAAGAGGCCGGGGCCCCCCGGCGCCGGCCTCCTCCTTTGCGTCCTTGAACAGCGAGTCCCCCGAATCCGCCGCGCATCCCCCAGGCCGCACGATGATTGAGAGGCGCGAGGTGCCGGAACCCGTCGCGAGAATAGTAATACTTCTATCGTAGAAGTATTACTGAGTCAGTTTCAGCGCCCGCCCCTCCCGCAACAGCGCGGCGAGCTCGGCCGGCGTGGCGCTCATCGGACCGCGCAACATGCGGCCGTCGCGGCGGTAGCCGAGGCGGACGAGCGGCCCGTCGCCGGTCTCGAGACGCTGCAGCACGAGCTCCTCGCCGGCGCGTCCCTCGGCCGCCACTGCGACCTCGGCAACGACCCGCGCGGGACCCAGCGGACTGGCGACGGTCTTCGGTTTGGGCGACGTCTTCTCCATGTCCCGATCGAAGCAGAGAACCCAAACCGGCGTTCTGCGCGGTCCGTCGAGAAAGCCGCCGGGACCGCACGGGATCCGTGACACCGTCGCGTAGGATGCAGGCATCGTGCAGCCCGTTGCCGACCTTCCGCTGCATCGCCGTCTCGGTCTTACCGATGGCGAGCTCGAGCGGATTACCGCCGACCTCGGACGCGATCCGAACGCGTTCGAGCTCGCGGTCTACTCCCTGCTCTGGTCGGAGCACTGCGGCTACAAGCACTCCGCGCTGCTGCTCCGCCGTCTGCCCACCGACGGTCCTCGCGTGCTGCAGGGGCCGGGCGAGAATGCCGGTGTGATCGACGTCGGTGACGGCCTCGCAGTGGCGTTCAAGGTCGAGAGCCACAACCACCCGTCGGCGGTCGAGCCGTTCCAGGGAGCGGCCACGGGCGTCGGCGGCATCCTCCGCGACATCTTCGCGATGGGCGCGCGGCCGATCGCCGTGCTCGACTCGCTCCGGTTCGGCGCGCTCGGCAGCGAGCGATCCCGGCGCCTGTTCGACGGCTGCGTCCGCGGCATCGGTCACTACGGCAACTGCGTCGGCGTTCCGAACGTCGGCGGCGAGGTCGTGTTCGAGCCCGGCTACGAGTCCAACTGCCTCGTGAACGCGATGTGCGTGGGGCTGCTGTCCGCCGAGTCCATGCAGCGCGCGAGCGCCGCTGGCGCGGGCAACCTGGTGGTCCTGTTCGGCGCGCTCACCGGGCGCGACGGCATCGGCGGTGCGTCGGTGCTCGCCTCGCAGGACCTCGACGAGGGCGACGACTCGAAGCGGCCGAGCGTGCAGATCGGCGACCCGTTTACCGAGAAGAAGCTGATCGAGTGCTCGCTCGAGCTGGTCGACCTGGCGCTGCTGGTGTCGCTGCAGGACCTGGGCGCCGCCGGCCTCGCGTCGTCCACCTCCGAGATGGCCTCCAAAGGTGGCGTGGGCCTCGAGCTCGACCTCGACCGCGTGCCGGTGCGCGAGGACGGCATGGAGCCGTTCGAGATCATGATCTCCGAGTCGCAGGAGCGGATGGCGGCGGTGGTCGAGCCGGCGCAGCTGGCCGCCGTCCAGGCCGTGTGCGCCAAGTGGGACCTGCCCTGCACCGTGATCGGCCAGGTGGTCGACGGCGACACCATGATCTGCCGGTTCGACGGCGAGATCGTCGGCGAGCTGCCGGTCGCGTCGCTGGTCGACAACTGCCCGCGCTACGAGATCACGCCGATCCGTCCCGACCGCCTCACGACCGACCCGGTCGACATCGCCGGCTACCCCGCGCCCGACGACCCGGGCGCGACGCTGCTGACGCTGCTGGCGGCCCCGAACATCGCCTCGAAGGCCTGGGTCTACGGCCAGTACGACCAGTACGTCGGCTCGGGCTCGATCGTCCGCCCGGGTGCCGATGCGGGCGTCGTGCGGCTCACCCCGTCCGACCGTGCAATCGCCATGTCGCTGGACGGCAACGGCCGCCGCGTCTGGCTCGATCCGCGTCGCGGCGGTGCCGAAGCGGTCTGCGAGTCGGCCCTCAACGTGGCCTGCGCCGGCGGCACTCCGGCGGCGATCACGAACTGCCTGAACTTCGGTAACCCCGAGCGCGGCGAGACCCCGTACATGCTGGTCGAGGCCATCGAGGGCATCGCCGAGGCGTGCGAGGCGTTCGGTATCCCGGTCGTGTCCGGCAACGTGTCGCTCTACAACGAAACGGCCGAGACGCCCATCCCGCCCACGCCGACGGTCGGCTGCCTGGGCCTGCTCGACTCCGCGTCGCACGCGGTCTCGAGCCGCTTCCGTGCCGCCGGCGACGTGGTGCTGCTGCTGGCCGCGGGCGTGCCGACGATGGACGGCTCCGAGTACCAGCGCACCGTCCACGGCCGCGTCGAGGGGCGCATCGCCGACCGTAACCCGGCCGCAACCGCCGAGCTCTGCGCCACGCTCGCCGACGGCGCGCGGCGCGGCATCCTGCGCTCCGCCCACGACGTGTCCGACGGCGGCCTCGCGGTCACCATCGCCGAGTCGGCGTTCGGGCTCGGCTGCGACATCCAGTTGCCCGACCTCGCGGGCCGCCCCGACGTGACGCTGTTCGGCGAGGGCGTCTCGGCCGCGGTGGTCTCCTGCGCTCCGGACGACGAGGCCGCGATCATCGCCCTCGGCGCAATCCGCATCGGCACCGTCACCGACCAGGGGAGGATCGCCATCACCTGCGGCACCACTCGCATCGACGTCGCCTCGGCCATCGCCGAGGCGGCCCACGCCGCCACCCTCCCCCAGGCGATGGCCCGCTGATGTGCGGCGTCTTCGGTATCTACGCACCCGACCGTGACGTCGCGCGGCTGACGTACTTCGCGCTGTATGCGCTGCAGCACCGCGGACAGGAGTCGGCCGGCATCGCGATCGGCGACGGCCGCCGCATCACCGCCCAGAAGGAGCTCGGCCTCGTCCCGCAGGTGTTCGACGAGACCAGCCTCGAGGCGCTCTCCGGCGGGCTCAGCGCGATCGGCCACACGCGGTACTCGACCACCGGCTCGTCGCGGTGGCCGAACACGCAGCCGGTCATGCGGCACCGACAGGGACGCACCGTGGCCCTCGGCCACAACGGCAACCTCACCAACACCGCCGAGCTGCGCACCGAACTGGCCGAGCGCGGCGTCCGCCTCGAGACGACGTCCGATACCGAGGTGATCGCGGCGCTGATCGCCGAGCACCCGGGCTCGCTGGCCGAGGCCGTGCGCGATGCGATGGGCCGCATCAACGGCGCCTTCTCCGCGGTGGTCGCCGACGGCGCGCAGGTGATCGCGTTCCGCGACCCCGACGGCATCCGGCCGCTGGTGCTGGGCGACCTCGACGGCGCACCGGTCGTGGCCTCGGAGACGTGCGCGCTCGACATCGTCGGCGCCACTTTCGTGTGCGACATCCAGCCGGGCCAGATGGTGATCCTCGACGAGCGCGGCGCGCGCATCGCCCAGGCCCAGCCGGCCCGCCAGGGCGGTGGCGCGGCGCTGTGCATCTTCGAGTTCATCTACTTCGCCCGCCCCGACTCGAAGATGGACGGCATCGGCCTGCACGCCTCGCGCGTCCGGATGGGCGAGCAGCTCGCGGGCGAGTCGCCGATCGCGGCCGACGTCGTGATCGCGGTGCCCGACTCCGGCACGCCCGCCGCCCAGGGCTACGCGCGGGCCAGCGGCATCCCGTTCGCCGACGGCCTGGTCAAGAACCGCTACGTCCATCGCACGTTCATCCAGCCCGAGCAGGGGCTGCGCGAGAACGGCATCAAGCTGAAGTTCAATCCGATCCCCGACGTGATCGCCGGCCAGCGCGTCGTGGTCGTCGACGACTCGATCGTCCGCGGCTCGACCACGCGCAAGATCGTGAAGATGCTGTTCGAGTCGGGCGCCGCCGAGGTGCACCTGCGCATCTCGTCGCCGCCGATCGTGTCGCCGTGCTACTACGGCATCGACATGGCGGGCTCCGACGAGCTGATCGCCGCGCAGGGCTCCGTCGAGGACACCCGCGAGTCGCTCGGCGCGACCTCGCTCGCGTACCTCTCGCTCGACGGTCTGCAGGCCGCGACGACGCTGCCCGCGAACCGGTTCTGCCGCGCGTGCCTCACGAAGACCTACCCGACCGAGATTCCCGACGAGCTCCGTGAGGGCGGCCGGTTCCGTTTCGAGGCCGCGCCCGTCGCATGACGGAGCACACGTACGCCGCTGCCGGCGTCTCGCTCGACGCCGCCGAGGCGATCGTCGGAAGGCTGGCTGCGGCGGTGCGCTCGACGAAGCGGCCCGGCGTGGTGGAGTCGCACGGCGGGTTCGCGGGGCTGTTCGATCTGGGTGACCGGCTGCTGGTCGCCGGCACCGACGGTGTCGGCACGAAGCTCGTCCTGCACCAGCGCTGCGGCACGCTGCACGCGGCCGGCGTGGACTGCGTCGCGATGTGCGTCAACGACGTGCTCTGCACGGGCGCGAAGCCGCTGTTCTTCCTCGACTACATCGCCGTCGGACGCATCGATCCGGAGCGTGTCGCGCTGCTGGTCGAGGGCGTCGCCGACGGCTGCCGCCAGGCCGGCGCGGCCCTGCTCGGCGGCGAGACCGCCGAGCACCCGGGCGTGATGGCCGATGTCGACCTCGACATCGCCGGGTTCTGCGTCGGCGAGGTCGAGAAGAAGAAGCTCGTCGACGGCAGCCGCGTCGCGACCGGCGACGCGATCGTCGGGCTGGCATCCAGCGGCCCGCACGCGAACGGCTTCTCGCTGATCCGGCGCGTGCTCGGCGACGACCCGCCCGAGGCCGACCTGCTCGTCGCGACCCGCATCTACGCGCCCGAGGTGGCGGAGCTGCTGGAGACCGTCGACGTCCGCGCGATGTGCCACGTGACGGGCGGCGGCGTCGAGGGCAACCTGCCCCGCGTGCTGCCGGACGGCGCCGGCGCGCGCATCGACGAGGAGCGCTGGCCCGAGCCGGCCTGGCTGTCGCGGCTGGCCGCCGCGGGGGTGGCGCGCGACGAGCTTCGCCGGGTGTTCAACTGCGGCGTCGGCTACCTCGTGGTCGTGCCCGAGAAGGACGCGGCGCGTGCGATCGAGGCGTCCGAGTCGCTCGGTACGCCGGCGTGGCTGATCGGCGCGGTCGAGCCGGCTCCCGGCGTCCGGTTCGCGTAGGCGCCGGTGCTCCGCGAGGCCACGCCCGGCGACCCGCTGCGGCTGGGCGTGCTCGTGTCCGGCGCGGGCACGAACCTGCAGGTGCTGCTCGACACGTTCAACGCGGCGCCGCGTGAGGCACGGGTCGTCGCGGTGGCATCGACGCGGCCCGGTGTCCGCGCCCTGGAGCGCGCTGCCGAGGCCGGCGTGCCACACGAGGTGTTCACGCGGTGCGACGACCGCGACGCGCGTCTGGCCGACTGGCTGGACGGGCACGGCGTCGAGCTCGTCGTGTGTGCCGGGTGGATGGGCATCCTGACGCCGGGGTTCCTCGAACGGCACGTCGCGATCAACCTCCACCCCGCCCTGCTGCCCTCGTTTCCGGGCGCCCACGCGATCGAGGACGCGCTCGAACACGGCGTCCGGATCACCGGTGTGACCGTGCACCTCGTCGACGGTGGCGTAGATTCCGGGCCGATCATCCTGCAGGCCGCGGTGCCGGTTCACTACGATGACGACTCGGAGTCGCTCGCCGGGCGTCTTCACGAGGCAGAGCATCGGCTCCTCCCACAGGCGATCTCCTTGCTGGCGGCCGGGACGGTGGAGCTCACGGGACGTAACGCGCGCGTGATGGACGTGGAGGATTCGTGAACCAGATCCGCAGGGCACTCATCTCGGTGTCGGACAAGACCGGACTCGTGCAGTTCGTGAACGCCCTGGCGGCGCGCGGCGTGGAGATCGTGTCGACGTCCGGCACGGCGAAGGCGCTGCGTGAGGGCGGCGTCGACGTGACGCTGGTCGAGGATCTGACTGGCGCCGCCGAGATGCTCGGCGGGCGCGTGAAGACGCTGCACCCGTCCATCCACGGCGGCATCCTCGCCCGCCGGCACGAGGACGGCGACATGGCGTCGCTGCGGGCCGCCGGCATCGACCCGATCGACCTCGTAGTCGTCAACCTGTACCCGTTTCAGCGCCTCGCCGCCCGGCGCGACGTCGACGAGTCGGAGCTGGTCGAGAACATCGACATCGGCGGGCCGGCGATGCTGCGCGCCGCCGCGAAGAACTTCCGCGACGTCGCCGTGGTGTGCGACCCGGAGCGGTACGGCTTCGTGCTGTCGGAGCTCGACGACAACGGCCACACGCTGTCGCTGCCGACGCGCCGCGAGCTGGCCTCCGAGGCGTTCGCGCACACCGCCGGGTACGACGCGACCCTCGCGAACTGGTTCACGGAAGCCGTCGACTTCCCCG